>JAVUPY010000064.1 GCA_032252755.1 Terriglobia bacterium | reverse complement strand
GCCGCCCGCAACACTGAAGAACGCCGGCGCACTCCATCCGTCAGCGGTTCGGCATGTTGCCACGCCTCGTCCATGTGCCCCACCAAATATGAAGCCGCCTTTGACCATGCTTGGTACCACTGCCACGCACCTTGCATGTTCTAGGACTTCTTCAGGAATGCCACTGTCGGGCGCCGCCATGATCTCGTGCAGGACCGCGCCAGCCTTAGTCAGCCTTTCGATCGAGGATTCGCGAGCCGATTGTCCCCAGCCCAGGCTGGTCACACCGAGTAATACAACGAACAATATGAGTTTCTTCATCATTCCACCTTCTTCTTCCACCCTTGCGCAGCAGGCACTTGTCTCAGGCGCACCCCTGATGCGAGGTACTACTCACAATAGTCGGACAGTGCAAAGTAGTCTGAGCAAAAATGCTCAGTTACATTCCATTCAGCCATAATCGACTCCGTCGACGAGACAATCAGGACATCCTCAAGGGGGGAGGCGCACACGCGGGAGGGCTCCGATGAACCGGTAAACGTTTGACGCAGAGAAAAACCACGAGAGCCAGCCAAGGAAAAAACACATTAAAGTGTGCTGTTTTGTACAGCCATGGCTCCCAACGTGATGCACATTACTGGCACGCCGTGCTCTGGACATTTTCTGGAAAGGAGGAATGGATACGTATGTTGTCTACTTACTCTGAACCAGAGAGAAATCAAATCACAGTCCTATGTATCGACGAGGAACAGCCGGCACTCAGGGATCGAACGGCACTGCTCGAGTCGGCAGGGTATCGCGTTTTCCCGGCAATGAACGCAAATGCAGCCATGCAGTTGTTCGTGAGTCACGAAATCGATCTAGTTCTTTCCAGCGATCACCTCCGCGGAGTTTCGGGTGCGGAACTCTTGATATTCATGAAGCAGGTCAAGCCTGTACATGTTGTCCTACTCTCGAATAGTTGCCAGATCCCGGCAGATCTCCTGAGGCAGGTAGATGCTTGTATAGAACAGGATGGCCCAACAAACGACCTGCTTCGCTGTTTGCAGCAGGTACTACCGAAACAATCGACTGTGAAAACAGTACCGCCTTATTGTTGAAGGAGGCGTAACAGAGCTTGTTGGCAAGTTCAGCTCAATGTTCACTCGTTCAGAGTGACGCGCTTCTGGAGTGTGAGACTGTCTGCCTGCAAAATCGGGAGTAATCAGACAAGATTCTCACACCGTCCATTGTCCCTGTATGTGTCTGCTATCAGAAATAAAAGAGAGATATAGGGTTCTTAAGGGGAGCGCCCATGGCCATCAAACAGCGTACTGCAGCGAAAGAGAACAGACGCACTGGCTCCAATAAGAGCACGAACTCGCGCCGCCCAGCACCTCGTGGTTCGTCTTCAAGGTCTGAAACGACACCCGGCCCGAAGGAAGCATGCATGATTGTCACAGGGGTCGAGTCCTGCGTTCGATCCCCTTTCAATTTTCGCGCCTGAACGCAAGAGATTTGCGGATCCGGCCTCGCTCGGGCCACTCGCAACTCGCGCAGACTCAGTGACACGCAGGGTCGTCTTTGAACTCTCCGCTCCCCAACATCGACCCCAGGAAGCGTCCACAGGTGGTGATCTTCTGGGATAGAGGCTCGTCTCGCAGCACGTTGGGAGAGAGAGAATATTTCGCCGTGTCCATCGATTTCTTCGCATCGACCAGGTTGCTGCTCCACAGTTTGACGGCCTCGAACTCATTATTGAGCAACTGAAGAGCATCGTGGTCAGAGTCTGTAGATGCAGCTGCGGTCGCCAAATTGAGGCTGCTTGCAGCCTGATCCCGGTACCCGGCCGCCCAGTTCTCGGTAACGCCATATCCATTTTGTACGGCGTAGGCCAGTGTACTTGCCCACTCCCTCATCCGTGCGATCGTTTCGATCCCTGCCGTCCTGAAATTCCGCGAAAGACCGGCATGGGCCTCTCGCTCTGGCGCCGGAGACTCCTCGGACGCGCTCGCAATGGAAGGTAGTGTCAGAGTGATCTGCTTCCCGCGAAAACCCACTGAGCCATTTGCTACCCGTGCCAGGTTTTCCAGGTCTATGTATGTCCTCCCGTTGATTTGGACGACCGTTGCTTTTCCGGTCTGTCCATTCACCACGAGGGTCCTGCTCTCCTGTTGAACCTGCGCTGCCGCTACGCCGCAAAGTAGGATCATCAGTAAGTTGAGCAATCTGTAGCATCGCTTGCGTGGCATAGTGTATTCTCCCGCTTTTCGCATCGAATCCCGCAATCACGTGAGGTTCAGCCCTTTGTGTACCGCCAGTAAGCGCGAGTACTGATCACGCAGATAGTGACATATCTGGTCGACTGCACGTATTGAGCAACGTCGAGAATGAGGAGGTCTCATCACCTGCCGCTTGCGGTACTCACTTTCGCTGTTGCGTGCACCACGAATCTCCTCGGGGCCGGACCTACAAAGTAGAAGGGATAGCAGGTCACCAAAGTAAGGTCTGATCTCGTGGAATGGTTAAGTACCGCCGTGTTATCTGCTGCAACTACCTTCATCGAATCGACTTCATAAACCAACGATCCATCCAGCGTCGTCAGAGTAATCTCATCGCCCAAGCGAAGATTTCGCAACTCTCTGAAAAAAGTGTCGCGGTGTCCCGCAATGGCGATGTTTCCCGGCTGACCAGGCAGGGAGGTTCCCGCGATATGGCCGACCGCCCGTTGCAATGTCCTTCGATCGGTGCCTTCCATGACTATGACAGATACGCCAATTCTGCGGATCTCAATCCGTCCGAGCACGGAGCCATCAGTGAACGTCGCACGACCGACTTCCTCGGGCGACGAATCAATTGTCAGTGGGACACCTGGCTGCTCTTTAATGGGTGCCCGACGCGACGCATTCACCGCCCGGTCAAACCGCCAATGTTCGTACAACTGGAACAGCGTGCTATCCAGCAGCGAATATCCGACATATCCAAGCAAGGCGACACCCAACGCGAGGAATGCTAGCTGCGCCCAATGTAGGACCGGACGCCTCCGGCGATGAGGGTACACGGACATCCTGGTTCCTCGCTTACGGTTTGACTTCGGTTGCGGGTTTCAGCGGTGCTACGTAACCAGCACGCGTAGTCACTGCCAAGCCTCGGCCTTCATCCGATGCGGCCCGCAATTGAATAGTGCGATACGTTCCGTCCGCCTTTTGGTTGGTGGGAATGTATGAAATGGTGTATTGGTTCCGAATTTCATGCGCAATCAATTCACAAATCGGTTGCACATCGTGCAAGGACTTCGGGAAGTATGCTTCACCACCGCTCGCCTTTGTGAGTGCACTCAGTACCTGTGGGTCACGATTCTCAGGATCGTCTGGTTCGTAGATTCCCAGCGCATAGATGATCGCGTTGGATTGGGTTGCCATCGCCAACATCTGCTTTTTTGTGAGCCGGCTGGCGTTATCGGCGCCGTCGCTGACTACGATCAACACTTTCTTGTCACGATTCCCCTTCTTCAAATGTTCCAGCGCAACAGCTACTGCGTCGTACAAGGCGGTCCTTCCGTCAGCGATAACGGTACCCATCGCAGCCTTCAATTGATCTGGCTGGTCGGTGAAAAGTATGTTGGAAGGAAGGCCGAATGAAACGCGCTCGTTAAAGTTCACCAGGAACATCTGGTCCTGCGGGTTGCTGGAAGCGGCAAACGCCAGGGCTGCGGCAATCACCTCGGCTCGCTTCGGACGCATGCTGCCGCTGTTGTCGATGACTATGCCAACCGTTACCGGGATATCCTCATGACTGAAATGCTTAATCGACTGCGGAACGCGGTCTTCAAAAAGCTGAAAATTACGTTTACAAAGTCCGGCTACGGGCGTTCCTTTGCGATTTCGAACGGTCGCGTGCAAGACAACTTCTTCGACATTCACATTAATCGTATAGCGGACATCCGGAAGTGTGCCGTCGGTCTGCTGTGTGCATGCAACTGCTGGCATTAACAAGACGGTGACTATAGCGAGCAGGCGTGCGGCGAGCGGAAAAGCAGCGGACCAAATTCGCCCGGCGCGTAGATCAGGGCAACGGAGTTCCCGTCCGAAGATAGTAACGCCTGCCGTCATGCCCAGAACCGCTTCGAGCGCACGGCTGATGGATAAGGAAACGCTGTGTTTCATAAAAACGAACTGTTAACGCGTAATGTGTGAAAGGCTGGCTGTACGCGCCGGACTGACGTCTCCGACGTGTACAGCCTCAACAAAGCAATCTCCGAGGTTTTCGCCCCAGTAATCGCATTGACATCAAGCCACATACTTCCTTATCAAACCGGCTATGCCCAACGAGAGCAACCCAAGACCTCCAAGCAATGGCAGATAGCTTGCCGTCTGCGGAAGAGACTTCGATTCATCTACCTTGGCGACTTCCACTCGTTCGGCTACTTTTGCCGGTTCGGCTGTTTCCACCGGCGGAGCCTGAACCACCTCGGCCACAGCAATCGTTTCTCCGCTTGGAGTTATAGCTTCGACTGGCGCGGTTTTGAGATCCTCTACGGAGGCAATCTCGACCGGTGTGTAGAGCACAGGTTCGTCAGCTATCTTCGCCAACTCGAGTGCCTTCGATTTCGGATAAACAAACTCCTCACCCCATTGACGGCCAGGATAGAACCACGCGCGCAATGCCTGGGGTTCACCCTGAGCTCGCTCTTTGAACGTCATGACTGTCTTATCAGTTGCGCGTAGACGGTAGTTTGGAATCGCCAGGATAGTCGTAAAAATATGGGTTTCATCCTGGTTGAAGATCTGGACGATATGGCGGTCTGAAGGTGAGTCGAAGATCTTAAAGACGTACGTACCCGCAGGCAGCGTCTGAGCACCGACACCGGGAACCTCAACGGGTTCGGTGAATGTCACGACGGTCTTGCGGTTCCAATCGTCGGCCGACGCGGCCGGCAATACGAACAAGCAGATTGCGATAACACAAACGGCGATCGAGCACTTTGTGAAGATATTCATTTTCTCCTTCTTTCTACAGAAGCCCGTCCCCGGTTACGCGGTTGGAAGTCACGCGGAGTCCTGTTACGTCCGATCTGCGTGGACATAACTGCCGACCGTACCCGCAAGTGCGCGGAGCATCCAGGAACTTGCACGTACTAATCTCGGTTATGAGCCGAAGGAATGCTGGTCAATATTGATCGAGCTGCGCATTTTGCTTGCTTTGCTTGTCCTTTCGCCAGAGATCGACTTCGGTGATCAAAAGTGAACAGACGTGAGTTTCTGGATGTGAGATTCTCACTCACTAGCTTCTTGAGCCGAACATCGGTATGCCGAGAGTTCTGATGAGTCCAGGGAATGAGTTCAGGGATTCAGCTGCAACGAAAAAGGGAGTACTTCCGGAAGCCGGAGAACGAGAGAAGGAATATGGCTCCAGTGATATGCCCGAGATGCGGCAGTGATTATATCCATCGGACCGCGCGTAGTTGGCTGGAACGGCTTATCGCACGAAGAGTCTTCAGATGCTCCAACTGCCGGAAACGGATAAAAGAATTCCGAGGGCGTTTTAGCCGAAGTGATGTGCATCAATCGCAATAGAGAGGGAACCAGGAGTTCGCAGAACGGTTAAAAGTGAGCCGGAGACAAGGTGTTTTGTCAGGGCGGCCTAGGTGAGCAACTTCTGAACAGACACAAAAATGCCGCGCGAATATCCACAGCCGGGGCGGGAGCCCTTAACGTGATTCTTAAGAATAACGGAAAAAAGACCGGCGCTACGTCTCTTCCTATTTGACTTGAGTGTTTTGAGAATCCACTTCGCGTGTCCGGATACTTATATCTCGCCAAAGGCGAAAAGGACATTAAGTCTTGGGAATCTAATGTTCATTTTTGACCAGACGAACGAGGCATTTAAGCGAAACAATCTGCTTGGAGCCAACAGAGGGGCATCGTATGTCGAAGACCTGGGAGCATTACCACCATGCAGCCCGTCACCATGAGCGGGCAGTGTTTCATTACAAAGAGGCGGCAAAGTACGACGAAGCCGAAGAGCGCGAGAAGGCAGCGCACCGCGCGTATCTGGCTCATGGTCACAATCAACACGCACTTGCCCACGATGCCGCTATGGCGAAACTGCATGCCGAGAAATGCGATAGCGCGACGAGCACCGTTACTGAGAACGAAACCGAGAAGAAGAGCGCTGCATAAATAGGAATTGTTCCTGAATTCACCAGGAAGAAAGCAGCAAAGGAGATCTTCCCAATGACTGAATATGTTGGAGCACTTGAAAAGCAGGCCCTCGAGAATTCGTATTTCAGGCAGGTGCTATTCACGGCCGAGCACACCCAGCTTGTCGTAATGTGCCTGCAACCGGGGGAAGACATTGGCGATGAGGTGCATCCGGATGTCGATCAATTTTTTCGAATCGAGCGGGGAGAGGGTAAATTTGTTTTTAAGGAAAAGGTGGAGCGTCCGGTTCGTGACGGAGACGCGGTCGTGGTCCCTGCGGGGACTTACCACAACGTGATTAACACGTCGAAGACGACGATGTTGAAGCTGTATACGCTCTACTCTCCGCCCAACCACCCCGATGGTACGGTGCATAAGACAAAGGCCGAAGCGGAAGCAGCAGAGCTAGTTGCACATCCGAAATGACTTGAAGACAGAGACGATTGGATGAGCTCAGCTCAGGCAAACGTACTGGCTGTGATCGGCAATCAACAGATAGTTCAGGAAATGACAGACAACTTGTCATCGTGGCAACGCAAGTTCTTGCCTTTGGTCAAAACAGTACAGAAGTCCATCTTCTCTGGATTCACACTGGGGTCGAGGCAACAACCATGAAGAGAGTTGGATTTGTCAGGACAGCAGTTCTAATCGTGCTTCTTGTACTAACTACCTTTTGTTACGCCATGCAGGAGCAGCAAGGCGATAAGCACGGTAAACCAGACAAGCAGTCTGAGCCCGATAAACAGAAGGGCAAGCAACACCAAAAAGGCCAGAACAAGAAGCAGGAAGCTCAGCAGCAGCAAAGACAGAATCAGGACACCCAGCGGGCTCAGAAGCAAGATCGACAGAATCAGGATAAGCAGAGACAACAGAGCGCTCAGCAGCAACAAAGACAGGATCAGGATAGGCAGCGGGTGAATAGACCTGCACAGCTACGCCCCACCTCGCTCCAACAACGGGAATACCAGCAGCAACAACAAGGCGCGTGGCACCAGTATCGGGCACGTACTTGGGAATCCGAACACCGCAATTGGCAGCAGAGAGGCGGATACAACGGTTACCGAATCGATGACAGCTATTTCCGCACATACTACGGTCGGAACCACTGGTTCCGCGTTTACCACCTTCCCTTCATGGTGGCTGACGGATATCCACGCTTTCAGTACAACGGCTATTGGTTCAGTTTTGTTGATCCGTATCCGGAATACTGGGGAGACAATTGGTACGAAACCGACGATGTCTATGTCGATTACGTCGATGATGGGTATTACCTCTACAATCGCCGGTATCCTGACCGCCCGGGAATCACAATTAATATTTCGTTCTGATTCATTTATGGGTAGCACACGTAGAGGGCGCTTCGGGGCGCCCTCCCTCAACCAACCGGTCCTTTCATATGGCGCAGTTCCTGGGGACCGGTGTAGTTCGTGCGCACGAGACCGAACGATGCCGCGTTCCCGGCCTGCGAATCCTGTTGCACCCAGGTCTCGAGCCATCGCCGGATAAGGACGCCATGCGAATCATTCCAGCGAAGCCAAGCGAGAAAATGCGACTGAGCGTTCGGTCCGAAGTCAACTATCTTGACGCAACAGGTACCCGCGTAACACGGATTCCTCGAGGCACGGTTCTTACCCAAAGCAAAACGATTCAATTTGCGGGAGAAAATGGTCGGCCTTAGAGGACGATTTTAGAAATCTACTCTTCAGCGAAAATTCTCGAACTGGTTTTTCAGAGAGTTACGCGGGAATTTGAAGAATGGTCGGCCTTAGAGGACGATTTTAGAACTTTCTTCCTTTGTGGCCCTTCGGAAGCCCTTCAGAGGGTTTCAATTTGAGTTTGACTACAATAAGCGGAATTTTAAAGATACCTATCGTCAATCAGTAGAAAGGTCCGCCAAGCCGTTTCGTTGGAAGTGGCCTGCAGAACTGTTCCAAATCAACGTAGCTTCGTTACTTCTCCGGTGTCCAACGAGTAATACGCTTCAATGATGGTCAGCTTCCCTTCCTCAAGAGCTTTTCTTAACATTTCGCTCTTCGCAAGTATTTCTTGGGCAACTGTGTGTACATGATCGCGAATAGCAAGATCAAGAGTTCCGGTTCTTTGGGGATTCATCTTGGCGCACGATGGACTAATAGGTCTCAAAACGGCATCCAGATTCACCGACTCTGATTTTCTGCCGGAACAGGCTGCTGTCACGGCCCCGCAGCTTTGATGTCCCATGACCACGATCACGCTCGAACCGAGGTGCTCGACCGCATATTCGAGACTGCCGATAGATAGAGCGTCGTCATTCTCACCCGCGGATCGCACCACGAACAGCTCGCCCAATCCGGTGTCGAAGACCAGTTCCGGAGGTACACGGCTGTCCGAGCAACTCAATACCGCGACTCTCGGATGCTGGGTTTTGGTCAGTGCGTTTCGCTGAGCGAGAAAGTCTTTTGGCGCAGTCCTGCCAGCGACGAAACGGCGATTGCCGGCAGCCAGATCATTCCAAATCTGATCGGCTGAAACCGTCGACGAATGCTGAGCCAGAGCGGAAATGGCGCATAGGAAGCAAACTAAGAGATGGGCAAAGGCACGTGGGGCGCAGAACATTTAATCCTCCTCACAACCTCGTTCGTTCCTGCCAATATTTTCTTTCAGCCACGCCATGGAGGCAGCACGACACCCCACGGCATCTATTGGACTTTCCAGCAATCATTTGCGTTCAGCTCGCGAGTCGCTGAATCGACAAGTGCTAAAGTCTTGTGCTCCTCTCCGAATTAACTTCGTATGATTCGGCTGTTATAGTCTACTTACACGGGTAACAGCGCATTGGAAACTATTACTAATGCAAGCTTGGGGTCGTACTGAATCAGAGATATGGAGGTGGAGAACATCTCCAATCGTTCTAATTCAAGACAACGATGAGCACGAAGGAATATGCAGCCGCGGCAAAGACAAAAGGCCAGAATCGCCCCCCACGCCCCTCTGGTAATTCGACCACGAGGGTATTCATGATGACTCCGCCGCAGACAAACCCCGTGATTCTCGCCAGCCATTGTTCTGGTATTGAAGCGAATATTCCCACGGCCCAGCCGATCATCACGGCCAGGGCCAGGATCCATCTTCCACGGTTCTTGTACAGCTCAGCCTGCTCTCGGGCCAGCGAGTGGTCCACTAGTAGCAGATGAAACGCCATGGCGAAGGAATAGAGGAGTAGTGACCAGACACTACTCCATTCGCCGCGAACGACGAGGTACGCGATAAGGCTGCTGTATCCGGCGAAGCACGCAATCCGAACTGTCGAGAATGCGCGGTTAGGCTCGCTTTCGGCTGAACCGGATGCCGTCACCATGTACTCCAACCCGTAGAAGAGTACAAAACCAAACATGGCAGCAAGGTAAATGGCCTGTTCCGGGAAAAGGGCTTCGCCTCGATGTTGACCGATGGCGAAGCTGGCCTGTCGTTCCGAGATTTCAGGAAGGAGATCAATGAAGATGGTAGAGACAGATACTCCGGCCGCAATTGAGACCCAGCGACGGTGGTGCGCCGTCACGCGCAATCTTTGGCCGAAAATGTAAACACTGGCAAGCACAAGTGCCGTCGCCAGGGTGTATGGATATGGCAAGTTATTTCACCTGTCGTCAGACTGCAGTGTGCTTTTCAGACTCACGCTTCGCCTTGCGATCGTAATACCATCGGCGCGCGATCCGATCGCTCAAACCCCGAGCTATGACGTATGGGAGTGCAATGAAAATCGAACCGACCAAGAGCGCCGGAAGCAAGTAAAGTGCCCGAAAAACGAGCCATTGGAAGATCAGGTCCATAACAAACCCGACGGTCAGTGCCGCGGCGATGTGTCTGAGAGCCGTTTTCACCTCATACAGCTTGTGTTTACTCGTGAAAAGAACCCGGTCGAAGTACGGTGGCAGTCCCTGTTTGGCATCCGCGATTCCATCACGGACGCCGAGGGCAATGGCCACAAGAGGCTGCACTAGAAGACGAGCTTTCCCTGGTCCTGTTAGTCGTTCAGCCAGGCCTCCAGTGAAACTGCGAGGGAAGTAATCCATCGGGCTTTGTCCAGGGAAGTAATCCATCGGGATTTGTCCTTAGTGCCGTTGCACCTTGATAAAGGGAACTCGCTGGACCGCGTGAATTGACTGTTAACCTCCAAAAACTGGACTGCGGATCCGAGGCCCCAAAGTTATGCTCGCTGGCCACCCTCAGACCTGTCCCCCGTACCACATCGGCTATTCCGGAAGCCTGTCTTTGGGGTTCTCGACGAGTTTTACTGCCGGTGGTGTCCAGCGTCCGTAAAGTGCAGGCGCTTTCGGCGCATAGAGTCGCAGCGTTATGCTGAGTATCCCGCTATCGGGGGAAGGCAACCAGTTAGATTCTTTGTCAGGTCCAGGGTTCTCGTGCTGGATATACAGATCCAACGAACCATCTGGGTTGAATGAGAGCTTGTCACGGTCGCCGAGTGCAAAACGGTTGAGCGCGTTTGCCACCTGATTCCCGTTTGCATCGTACATGGTCAGAGACCAGAAAGCTTCGACCGGAGGTAGTTGTGCTTTGTCAAAATGGAGGACATACCGGTTCTCTCCCTTGAGTGGCCTCCCATCTTCATCGCCAAAGTTTATTGGATAGACTGCGTCCTCCGGCTGGTTAGCGCCCAAACCGACCATGGCGATAATGGCGCGCTTGAAATAATAGTTTCCATAGACACCCATGGTGTCGGTGTTCATCTGCCAACCATTAACGACGGGGGCGAGTGTCGGCAGTTTCGCGTACATGGCTTTGAGCCCAGCTACGGAGGCTCGCGTCAGAGCATCTTGAACAGCCGGGTTCAGGCTGTCCCAATCGAAGCTTTTCCCCGGTTCCATGCCAATGCGTCTGAGACGCGCAACCATCGACCAGTCGGATACGTGTGGCGGATGGAGTTTCATGAGTTCTGCGGCATAGCGGAAATAATCTTTCGCAGGCATCTTGTTCACCTGCTCCAGCGGCGGGGTCTTCATGTCCACGGTTGGATCGGACTTGAACACCGCTTTTACCGGTGTCTTGCCCCACTGGGAAATTGGAGCGATGCGAAAGCCGTCCTGAATCTTGTGGACCGCGTCGTAGTCCGAAGATCCGTTGGTCTGGGTTCGTTCAATGATCCACACGTACGGCGTGGGTGACTGGATAATCGTGACCCCGTCCGGCAGGTTGCCTTTCCAGCCCATAGGGACAACGGCAAAACTGGCGGCAGTGGTGCCGCTGGTGCGCTTGCCTGGAACGGCGAAGACGTCGCTCCACATATCCAAAATCGGGAGCAGATAATACCGCCCACCGGTATCGGGCACAGAGACGATCATCGGCTCCTTGGTTAAGTCCAGCCAGGCGACAGAGTACAAAGTGTCGAAGTTAGGGCGCACCACTTCCTTAAAGTCGGCAGCTGGGAATGTGCGCATGTGAGTAAAAGTGTTCATTGGGCCGCGCCCAGCCATCTTGCCGGATTCAATGTTCGTCATCTGCCGACGGGTTACATCCATCGTTACCAACGGGTAGAAGTAGACATAGGCCTCCATCCCGATCTGGTATGCCTCGTCTTGGCTTTGCGCGTTGGCAAATACAGGACAAATCATCGAGATGAGCAAAGCCAGGACCAAGCTAAGAGCGGCCCGGGGCGGAGTTGTTCTCATCGGTCTCTCCATTTGACGACCTCGCTTTTGCCCAATTTTGGCCTGATGGCTACGGCTTGTAATTCATCATGCCCGGCCCGGTCTTGTCATACATATTGAAGAACTCGTCGGGCATGATCGTGGCCACGCCGCCTTCGGGCTTCTCGACCAAGTCCTTCTCCAGTTTCTTGACGCGAAGCTTCCAGCCCGGCGGGAGCTTCTTGAACTGGCTTTGTCCTGCGGCAACGAATTGCTCGTAGGTGTATTTCGGTTTGAGGCCGACCTGGAATCCCTTCATGATCCAAGTGTTGCCCTCTGGATCGTCCAGCAGCAAAGCCGTGGTGCCCTTGTACCAACCAATGCCGCTACTATCTCGTGCGATGGTCATGGGTTTGTAGGGCGTGGATTCTGATACACCACCGGTGTTGTCGCCCATATCCAATTGGGCGACCCATGGAAACTTGCGGCCGTTGAACTCCCTGAAGACGCCATTCTGGATTTCAACCCAATCGGGCATCCAGAACTTCGGGCCGTTGAACGACGCACCAAGGACGCCAAATTCGTTCTTTATCTTGTCAAAATCGAGACCTTCGACCCACGCCTGCGGCGCGGTGTCCTTGGAGGCCGTAACGGCACCTGGGAAAAGGCTCGTGTTGTAGCACGCAGCGACCAGCTTTCCGGTTTTAGCCTCGCGACCGGTAAGGAAGATCTCGGCGAAACGTGCCATGTGCAAACCATCGATATGTACGGATTTTGCTCCGTCGCCGTCGCGAAGCACAGCAGGTTCCGCAGGAGTAGTTTGCTGAGCGGAGATTGTCGTCATGGGGTGGCTCCTGAGCAGCGACTTGTTGCTCCGCTAAAGGTAAAGACCACCACTCTCCGCACACAACTGGCACTTTTGCAAGCGCATGTGTTCAACGCGAAAAGGGGGAGTCTAATCTGGTATGCCTCGTGTTGGCTTTGTGCGTTCGCAAAGACGTGACTAATGGTCGAGACGAGGAAAGCCATGTCTCCATGAGACGACCTCGCTTTAGGGATTTCTGTCGACAGTTGTCTCCAGAAACCCCTAAAACGCTATGAATCAAAAGCTGGGCGCCGCAACTCTGAATAGAAGAAGCGAGACTGCGGCTTCGCAGGTGCCTGCCCAATCGAACGAATGGCTACGGCTTGTAATTCATCATGCCGGGCCCGGTCTTGTCATAGGTGTTGAAGAACTCGTCGGGCATGAGTATGGCCACGCCGCCTTCCGGCCTCTCGATCAAATCCTGCTCCAACGTCTTGACCCGGAACTTCCAGCCGGGCGGCAGTTTCTTGAACTGGCTTTGTCCTGCGGCAACGAATTCCTCGTAGGTGTATTTTGGTTTAACACCGATCATGAACCCCTTCATGATCCAGGTGTTTCCTTCCGCATCGTCCAGCAGCAAAGCCCTGGTGCCCTTGTTCCAGCCGATGTTGCTGCCCTCGCGTGTAATTGGTATGGGTTTGTAAAGCGGGGATTCTGATACAGCACCGGTGTTGTCGCCCATATCCAATTGGGCGACCCACGGAAACTTGCGACCGTTGAACTCCCTGAAAACGCCATTCTGGATTTCAATCCAATCGGCCATCCAGAGTTTAGGGCCGTTGATTGACGCCGCAATGGCGCCGAATTCGTTCTTTATCTTGTCAAAATCGAGACCTTCGACCCACGCCTGCGGCGCGGTGTCCTTGGAGGCCGTAACGGCACATGGGAAAAGGCTCGTGTTGTAGCAGGCACCGACCAGCTTTCCGGTTTTAGCCTCGCGACCGGTAAGGAAGATCTCGGCGAAACGTGCCATGTGCAAACCATCGATATGTACGAGTTTTGCTCCGTCGCCGTCGCGAAGCACAGCGGGTTCCGCAGAAGTAGTTTTTTGCGCGAAGGATGTCGTCATGTAAATCTCCAGAGCAGCGATTTGCTGTACAGCAGAAGATAAAGATCACCCCTCTCCGCCCACAACTAGTGCTTTTACGAGCGCATACGGTTCACCCTGAAGGGGGCGCCTAATATCTAGAACACAGACAACGAGGCGAACGAAGATTTCTCCGAACGAGAAGTGTCTTGCCAGACCCGCAGCGTTGTTCCTGCTGGTGCTGGGTGAAGCCAGCACCATTCAGTTCATAGGGAAGTCTCACCTTTATTTAACAGAGTAGCCCTTCGAATCTATGCAGGACGAGAAGGCTCGGCGGAAAGTGTCCATTCGCTGTTGTTGTTGAGCTTGTCCCTGCTGTTGCGCCTGTTGTTCAGCCTGTTTGTTGGCCTTCTTCTGTTGGCGACGTCCGCGAACTGCTCCAGCCGTTGCTCCGACGGCGGCCCCTGTTCCTGCGTCATCTGCTATCGCTCCGATGGCGGCGCCTCCGGCAGCTCCCCTCGCCGCACCCTTCACCGCACCGCCCTTTTGCTGAGGAGCTTGCGGCGGGGGCGGGGGAGGGGCAGCCGGATCGATTCCGGTCTGTTGCTGAGCGGTCGAATAACAGGCGCCCTCGTCCTTCATCTGTTGTTCCGGAGTCTGGTTCTTCTTCGGATTCACGAATAGTCCAATTTTTGCCGACGGAGAGCTCGAGGCAGTATTTGAAGTTTGAGTGGGCGTGGCTGATTTTGTTTGAGCTGCTGCAAAACACGCGCTGATGATCGCGGTGCACAAACCACATAGTAATATCCGGTTTTTCACGGGATGGATCCTTTCTCGGCAGTTGGGCTTACCTAATCTCCTTGCCGATATGAACTCATTCTTTGCCTTGAACTCATGTACCTGATTGGAACGTGCAAACGCACTCGATGACGTGAGCGTGATTGAGGGGCTAGGGTAATCGAACCGTGAGGTTCACATCACTGGTCAAAGTACTAGCGACAAGATGCAATCTTTAATGCTTGCTTCTTCAGAGTCGGCGATCGGCGAGCGCCCGCGATTGCGGCTGGATAATTGACAGCTAGTACTGAATAAACTAGCAGTGGTCACCGGCGGTTCATGGCGCGACACTTGGGAATATGAATGCGAACGCTCCCGGCGAACAAGCGTCTACCGCCGTGGCGGTTGAGGGCCGCAATTTTTCCAAGAGAAGTTTTGGAGCGAAACACTTGTACGTGGCCGGCCTACTTTTAGTTTTGCTGGGAATTTACTTTTCTGTCATTTGGCTCAATTTCACTGAATCTGCCCGCCGCTCGATAAACCTCGAGATACCATCACATGGCAATGACTACCTGCTGATAGACGTTGATCTCATCAATGTTGACCTGCAACGCCGCGAGATGACGGCGAGGATCACGTTTTCGGCCACCGGGAACTTGGCCGAGGACGAAGTGACGCCGGCGACCGACCTGCAACTGGTGCTAAACACCGTGCGCGGGCAACAGCAGATCACGTTTCCCAAGGGAAAGCGGATGAACATTACGGAAGCCGTCTTTCCTTTGCTTGGTGAGATCAATCGGTATCCCCTTGACCGGTACACAGGCAACGTGTGGCTGCTCGCGACCATACCCGGGCGGCAAGGCCCTCCAGCGCCGGCACGGAAAACTGGGGCGAAGCCTGCCCAAAAGAGCAAGCCGCCGGAAAATAAGAATGTGCCACAGGAAAAACGCGGACTCTTCGGAATATTCTCCCGCGGTGCGTCACAGGAACAAAAGAAGGCACCTGAGGCTCAGATACAGCAGGCCCCAGCGAGACAGGAATCACCTTTGACCAAAGCAACTCTCGGTCTCGGAGCCGCAGCACTGACAGAGCAAGTGCAAGCCGACACCAGGATCAAATTCAGGGCCTCCATTCCCGGGCTGACGTTTCGCGGCACAGAGCTAATCGAAGGCGTGCAAAGCCTAAAAGGTCTGACTGGGATCCATGTGTACCTGAAGCGTTCGGACTCGGTTATTTCGATTTCCGCGTTGGCAACGGTGATGATGCTGGGACTCTCGATTGGCGTCGTGACGATGACAGTGCCGGTGCTTAGCGGTACGAGAAAAGTCGAGGCTTTCCATGCCACGATGGCCGTCTCACTGATTTTTGGGTTGCCTGCGTTGCGTAGCATTCAGCCCGGCATTCCCTCACCCGGAACGCTCGGCGATATGCTGGCGTTCACTTGGGCCGAAATTGCAGCAGCCACTTCGGTAATCGCTCTAGCGATCCGAGGGCTGGGACAAGGCAAGATAGATGTGCAGGATGACCGTCGTCCGAGGGGCTGAGAAATGCGGGCCGAACCATCTCGCTCCAAGTCACGGCGCGCTTTAATCTGAAGGCAGACGTAGTACCACATCAGGAGCTTTCAGCGACTGAAACGTAATGGTCATGCCTAACGTCCATAACTTCTCGTCTTCACAACTCAGTCTGTATTTCTCCAACGCAGACACCATGGATGTATCCAGCGACGCTGTTCTCTCGGGATAGAAGGCGCCTCTAACGTGATGCCCAGAAATCCAGATTTATATTCAGGTATGTTCCGCACCATCGCTCTCACAATCCAGGCAGTCTTGTAAGAAGTGCCGATCTCCTTTTGAAGGTCTCGCACTGTGCAGTTCTGATTTGAAAATAGGAAATGTATAGCTGAAAACCACTTGCTTAACGGGAGGTGGGTTCTCTGGAAGATTGTGTCACTTATTACTGTGAACTGATATAGACAATCCTTACATGCAAACAGACGCGCAGGGATAAGCTTTCGTGCGCTTGCTCGAAGCTGATAGACATGCCCAAAGTAGCCCGATTCTCTTCTTTCGCAACGTGGGCACGTTCCCTCACCCTCCCATATCCACATCCCAGATGAGGTCCTAGAAAAGATCGAGAATTCCTTAGAACGGGAGCACGCACGTTCTAGGAACGCCTCAGCGCAACAACGCGGACGCCTGGAAGAGCAATTAGAAGCGATCCGGCGGAGAATGGATCAGGCTTACTCCGATAGACTCGACGGAAAAATTCCCGAAGAGTTCTGGCAGCGGAAAATGTCCGACTGGCAGGCAGAAGAGCAGCGGATCGAAATGGCGATTGCCGGAATTACGGAACAGAACGCAACGGATCGCCTGCTAGATGCGAAGAGAATTTTAGAACTCGCGAACAAGGCTTATTTTCTATACCTTACGCGGAAACCTGCAGAACAGGCCGAACTCCTCAGAAAAGTACTTTTGAACTGCTCGATAGATGCTGTAAGTATCACGCCTACTTACAGAAAGCCCTTCGATGTGATGTTTGAAAGGGCTAAAAATGAAGAATGGTCGGGGAGAGAGGATTTGAACCTCCGACCCCCTGGTCCCGAACTATGAAGAGCAAATTTCCAAGTGCTTCATTTGGTGTCGCTTAGGAACCGGAACGGCCTTCTTTCTCTCTCTCAGATGTACCGAGTTGTACCGAAATCCCCAACTCCACCAGAACGGCGGAAAATATTTGGCATGGACCTAGCGCTTCGCAGGCTCAAACAGTTCGATTGGGTTGCCGTCGGGATCATCGAGTTGAATTTGCTTCCCGCCGGGGCCTACTTCCATTTCGTTTCTAAAATGCAGACCCGCCTCTTTCAGGTCAGCGATGCGCGCAGGTAAATCCAACACCTGAAGAAGCACGCGGTTCCATCCCCCGGGCTCTTGGTGACGGCCATCGGACATTACCCGGGACCCAGATGCTCCAGGACCGCTCAAGATTAACTTGAGGCCGCCAATGGAAACCTGGCCGAAAGCGGGAAGGTGTTGCATGTCCAGATTGAAACCAAGCGTCTGCGTATAGAAGGCTATTGCCCGCTGAACATCTTTGACCTGATATCGAACACCCCAAAACCCCACGATGAAAGCCTGTGTTGTATGCGGTGATTCCGAGTGTTGATTCTCATTCTGCTGTATTGAACTCATCGATGGACACTCCAGTCGTTCATTTGTTACTTGTTTCGCGTCGGGGCGGAGCCAAGTGGCGCAACTTGTCCGGATTACGCACCACGTACAGCGCCCGAATCACGTCACCCTCAATCTCGAACGCCGAAGTCTGCACCGGTCCCTCGGGTGCGTCCACGACGATACCTGGCAGACCATTGATGATCTCAAAGCGCAGCGTGAAGTCGTCCCGCCACCACGCGCCTGGACGTTTCCGCGTGACGTCCACCAGGAACTGGGCAACGCGGTCAGCACCGTTGATCGCGTTCAACGCCGCGCGCACTTTGCCGCCACCATCTGTTAGGACGCGCACATCGCTCGCGAGCAATTGCGTCAGCGCATTGAGATCTCCCGACTGGGTTGCCGCGGTGAACGCGGACAAGAGCCGCGCATGCTTCGCATCGATCCCGCCCGAAGACGCCGGCGGCGCTGTCGCGCCGCGTGGCCGGGCGGCGCGCACGTTCGCGCGTGCGCGGGCGGCAAGCTGCCGGCACGCGACCTCGTTCCGCTCCAGTGCGGTGGCGACTTCGCTGAACGAGAAATCGAACACGTCGTGCAGCAGGAAGGCAGCCCGCTCGAGCGGCGACAGCCGGTCGAGTGTCAGGAGCAGCGCAATGGACAGATCCTCGGCCAGCTCCGTGCGGCTATCAGGCGTGAGTGCTGCCGTATCGAAAACTGGCTCCGGCAGCCACGGGCCGACGTACTCCTCGCGGCGGGCTCGCGCCGAGGTCAGCATATCGAGACAGATTCGCGTCGTCGTGGCCATGAGAAACGCCTTCGGCTCTGACACTTTGTCGCGGTCTACCCCATGCCATCGCAAGTACGCTTCCTGCACAGCGTCCTCAGCGTCGGCCATCGAGCCAAGCATGCGGTAGGCGAGGCCGAGCAGGCGCCGGCGATACGGCTCGAAGCTCCCAGCGGGATTCGACATTTCACTGTTGGAACTCACGTCATGCGCCCCGGTTGTAAAGCGGTGCGGCGGGAGCGGGTGAGAGCTAGCCCGCCGAGGCCCAGGGCGATCAACCCAAGCACGAACGCTGCAGCGCCACCGACTACTCCGTTACCGGTGCCGGGACCGCCGTTGGCAATAGCCAAATTCAGCCCGCCGTTGACGGCGGCTATGAGCCCCGCCACCACGGCCACAATGGCTCCGCGTTGCCCGTGATTACCGATCCGCCGGGCGCCACGATACATGGCCATTCCACCGATAACCACGCCCAGCAGAGCGAGCACAACAGTCGTCGTTGCCCAGAGTCGCCGGGGAGTCAGGCCGTGAACCGTGGTGGCGCCGGGCTCGGAAAGGTGCGCGGCCAACAGCACGGCATACACTAGCCCTCCGAACAGGGCGGCTGCAGCCAGAACGGCGAGAATAATAGCGAAGTTCGTTTCATAGATTTCGCTCCTCTCAGTCTCCAATGGTGAGACGGGATAGAGCGTCGGAATGTGACATGGCTGCCAGAGACTGCCGGCAAACTAGACATGGCCACTTCCGGTTCAGAAAGAAACTGAATGATCAGGTTTGCGGACGGCCCTCGTTGGGCTGCATTCTCGTGTTAGTTCCGGTCCCTGGTGCGTCCCGACCTGGGTTTCCGTTGCTGTACGTGAGTGGATTTCCCCTCTCAACCCGGAGAACCTTTGCTCTATGATCGAAGGACGATCTCACCTTAGCTATAAGCGGTGGATCAGTTTCGTCCGATACTCCCCACAACGAATAGCTCTCGCACTTTCTCTTTTGGCGCAATGAGGGCCTTGCGTCCTGCCGGTCCCATACGAATGCGACAATCCCCCACATTGGTGGGTGTTAGCGCAGCTGTGACAGGTATCACTTATCGTTTGTGACAGAGCTGGTACAAGTAAGCATTGCTTTCTTGGGTGCCACCATTTGTCCGCCTAGGAATATGGCCAAGGAAATCCAGACGGATGGCAGCTGCAAAAGGACGTCCCTGTTGTGAGTCGCAAACTCCTCGTCGTGGTTGTTGCTCTGCTCGCGCTGTTAGCTCTGCCATTGCTGGCATGGAACGGCTTGGTAGAGGCGGGTGATGCTTCGGCCTACGATATGCTGCTGCGGCTGAGTCCGGCGCGGCACAGCTTGGCTCAAAAGGATGTCATCCTACTCGCAGTCGACGAGGAGACTGTCAGCCGGTACGGTCCCCTTCCATTGAATCGAGTGGTTCTTGCGGAAGCCCTCAATCGGGTCGCTAGTGCGAAACCGAATGTGCTGGTTGTTGACGTTCTCCTTTCGGAACGTACTCAGCAGAAATCGGACGCCAGCTTAGCCGATGCACTGGGACGCTTTCCTAAAGTGGTGCTCGCAGCGGCCTTGGAGCCGGCGCCGGATGGCAAGGAGTCCCGATGGATAACGCCTCTTCCTGAATTCGAATCCCAGGCGTACGCGATCGGGCACGTCCATTTAGAACCCGATCGTGATGGTATTGCCCGCTCGTTATTACTCGCCAAGGCAAATGGAGAGAATCGATATTGGGCTCTGGGCTTTGAGGCATTTCGAGCTGCGCTTGGAGCGCAGGTCCCCCCGGTGGAGTATTCCAAACGTGTGGTGGTAGGCGATCGGATTGTGCCTACCCCTCAGTCCAATGGTCGTTTGCTTTGGATTCACTATCACGGGCCCGAAGGAGCGTTTCCGCGCGTCTCTGTCGCGAGCGTTCTGGAAGGGCGGGTGCCGTTGTCTGACTTTGCTGGGAAAGTGGTCATCCTAGGTGTGACTGCCCAAGGGGCGGGAGACCGTATTTTCACGCCATTTTCGACCGGCGTCGGCATGAGCGGTATTGAGATTCACGCCAACATTCTAAGCACGCTGCTTGACGGCACCTACCTATCACCTCTTGGGCCGATCTCCGAGTTTGCATTTCTGCTGACCATTGTTGCTCTGGTCGCGGCTTTCGGATGGTGGCAGAACGGACGTCTTCTGGGGTCAGTTGCCGTCGCCGGGATCATAGCCATCCCCGCGTTCTCCTACTGGATGCTGCGAACGGGCGTCATCATCCCTTTCGCATCTGGACTCGTTACGCACATATCCGCTTCGCTGGTTTGCTTCCTGGGACAGACGCGATTTATTCGTCGTCAGCTCGGCGATGCTATTGAAGGTCGAAAAGACTATGCATTCCGTTTGCAGGCGGTCGCACACGAGATCAAGACTCCGCTCACTGCAATTCACGCCTCCAGCCAACTCATTACGGATACAGATGTTCCCGAGCACAAGAAGGAAGAGATCGCCCAGCGAATTCACAAAGAAGCTGGGCGACTCTCGGGCATCGTTACCACCTTCCTGGATGTGGAACGTATTTCGGCCGGAGCTCTGAAGCTGCAGACGCAAAAGGTCGAGCTTTCTGTCTTGGCGGCCGAAGCGACCGAGCGTGCGGGCTTGCTGGCGTTGAAGAAGAACATCGGGATCGAGCAGGATTTCGAGAGTGTAACTATTCCGGGAGATGCGGAACTGCTCCAATTTGCGGTCTACAACCTGATCGTTAATGCAATCAAGTACAGCCCCAACGGATCGTCGATCCGAATCACGGTGCGGTCAGATCCAAAAACTGTCACTTTGCTCGTAGTTGATCACGGATGCGGGATCGAACCGGCCGAACAAAGCCGGATTTTCGAGCGTTTCTACCGCACCAAGAAACACCAGGATAACCGCGGGTCTGGCTCAGGGGTCGGTTTGGCGCTGGTAAAGGAAATCGTGACGCAGCACGGGGGAAAAATCGAAGTAGAAAGCCAGCCAGGAGAAGGCTCCATCTTCAGTGTTTCTTTGCCGCGCGAGGTAGATCGATGAACGCAAAGCCGCCGGTGTTGTTAGTCGATGACGACGAGGGGATAACCTTTTCCATTGCTACGTATCTGGAAGCCAAGGGCTACGCGGTGACGGTGGCCAACAGCGGTGAGGAGGGCTTGCGTCTCGCCTCCGCAGTGCAGTTCCCGCTGGTTCTGACTGACATCTACATTGACCGCGTGACTGGGCTTGACATCCTGAAAGCTGCGAGACAGACGAGCTCGAATTGCGCAGTAATCCTCATGACCGCCAAGGGCTCGGTACGAACAACGGTAGAAGCCGAAGCCGGAGGCGTGTTTGATTATCTTCCCAAGCCAATCGATCTCGGTAATCTCTTGACGGTCCTGGAGAGAGCGGAAAAATCGCTTCGGATCGAAGAAACGCACGTTCCTGATACCGAGCCTGACGGGGAACTGGTAGGCATATCTCCCGTCATGGTTGAGCTGTACAAGAACATTGCTCGCGCGGCTCGCTCGGACGCCACGGCCTTGATCCGAGGGGAAACAGGCAGCGGAAAAGAGCTGGTAGCTCGTGCCATTCACACGGTAAGTGATCGCGCTCAGCAACCGTTTGTCCCCGTCGATTGCGCCGCGATCCCCGAGAATCTCTGGGAGAGCGAACTTTTCGGCGCTACCAGGGGAGCGTTTACCAGCGCGGAAAAAGACCGGGCAGGGATCATTGAACAAGCTCGTGGTGGCACTGTATTCCTGGACGAGATTGGCGAGATACCGATTTCCTTCCAGGCGAAATTACTCCGGTTCCTTGAAGCAAAGGAGTACCGGGCAGTCGGTGCCACCATGCCCAAGAAGACAGCCGTACGAATCCTTGCAGCCACTCACCGACCGCTGGAAGAGATGGTAGTGCGAGGTGAATTTCGCTCTGACCTCTATCATCGACTTAATGTTCTCAACATTTCAGTCCCAGCACTGCGCGAGCGAAAGCAGGATATATCGCTGTTAGCGAATCGTTTCCTCGCTGACGCCAACAAAAAGCAGAGCAGGAACGTATGGCTTGAACCAGAAGCCGTGAGGACGCTGGAACGACACGAGTGGCCAGGGAATGTCCGGGAATTGAAGAATGCGATTGAAAGGATGGTCGCTATGTCTTCACCCGGTCCTCTTGGAGAAGCGGATGTGCGCCAAGCATTGATTCCCCCACCCGCAGAGCACGCGACAACAAGAAGCCCGGAAACGCTGGAAGATGCGGAAAGGGAGCACGTAGTGGAAGCGCTTCGCTTGAGCGGAGGAAATCGAACGCTCGCGGCCGAACGTCTTGGCATTCAACGCCGCACTCTATACAAGAAGTTGGAACGCTGGGGTCTCGCGCACGAAGGGCACAACGGTGTGCCCGAAACGCAGAAGCCGCACGATGAAGAAAAAGACTAAGAGTGTGTTTTCAGCAACTTCCATGACCACCAGGTTGGTTGCCGGATTGCATTTACGGAAAGCGAGGCTAATGTGACTCGAACTCACTTCAAATTCGCTGCTCTAGTTGTCCTGCTACTAGCGACTGTGCCGACGTGGGCGCAGAACGCAGTGACCGGGCAAATGGAAAAGGTGAAGGGGAAGGTTAGCCTTGTGCGCGGCCAGGCGGCGCCTGCGCTTCTGCACAATAGCGATGCGGTTCAAGTGGGGGATGAAATCCTCACGGATCGAAAGTCCTCGGCAAACTTGCGCATGCCTGACGGCAGCACCGTCCAAATCTATCCGAATTCTCACGTAGTTCTTCGTCCGGGCACCGGCAATTTCAAAGAATTCCTGAACTTATTGCTCGGAAACGTGCGAGTGCAGATAGAAAAGTTAAGCGGCAGGCCGAACCCCAAATCCATGACCACACCAACCGCGATCATCGCGGTCCGGGGAACCATCTTCCATGTCGCCGTCAACCAGGACGGGGACACGCAGGTAGGAGTCGATAAAGGCCTCGTCAGCGTGGCCAATCTGCTGCATCCCGAAGATGAAGTCATGGTGAAGCCCGGATACATGGTCTCGGTGCGGCGCGGCCAGCAGCCAACCCAGCCTCAGATGATGAACCAGATGATGCCCGGAATGATGGGTTCAGGCATGTCTGGAATGTCAGGAATGGGTCAGGGGATGGGTACGCGGTCGACTGGCGGCATGGGTTCCCGGGGCACCATGGGGCCGAAGCCGTAGTGAGTTCGAGTCACAAGCCTCGCATTTTCATTCGAGGTGAAGTTATGAAATCAATGGCAAAGTTCTCAGTGATTTTCTTGTTGTTAGCGGCGTTCCCGATCTTCGGTGTGGCGCAGATGGGCCGTGGCGGCACGCGCGGTGGCGGAAACATGGGCTCCGGACGTGGCATGGGAGCCGGTATGGGTCACGGCAACATGGGCCAAGGAACTGGAATGGGATCCGGCGGTTGGGGCTCAATGGGCCAGGGACCGGGCATGGGATCCAATGGCGGTTGGGGAACGATGAATCAGGGGCAAGGAATCGGTTCTCGAAGTAACTCCGGAAGTAGGGGACAGGGGCAAGTAGGTGGTCCTGGCAACTACGGCGGCACCAATAGACAGTCGCAGGCAACGCACTCACGTGGAACCTCGCAAAACAGGAACCGGATACGAGGATTTGGCTCCAGGTTGAAGCAGCGCTTCTTCGGCGGAAATCAGCAACAGTGAACTGACTACTCCACTTCAAACCCCAGCTTATCTGGCGTAAGCCCTGGCGAGCTGGGGTAGTGGTCAAGTTGAGATAACGCCGGAGCAGCCGGTGTCAGGAGATACAAATGTTCGTTTCTCAAAGGAATGCAATTCTCATTCTCGCCTTATTCGCGCTGGCACTGACACTGGTCGCGTGCGGTGGTGGCAGCAGCAGCTCGACCAGTTCACTTCCACCCTCGACGCCAGGCACTACCGTTCAGGTAGGTTTGGGCGATTCACCGGCCGACTGGATGACTACATTCGGGATGACCGTGAATTCCATCATGCTGACCAACAGCAATGGCTCTGGCATCAGCATGTTGACGTCACCAACCCAGATGGAAATGATGCGACTCATGGGAACGGTGCAGCCAGTTTCGGTCATGAAGGTGCCACAGGGGATTTACACCAGTGCAACCATCAGCATCTCGTCCATTCAAATGGGCTACATGGACCCTGCTACGCATCAGTACGTACAAAAGACGATGGCAGGTCCGTTCACCGGAACCGTGAATTTCAACCCTGCGATGACCGTGGGCTCCACGCCTTCTTCGCTCAATTTCGACATGAACATGGGCTCGTCGGTTTCTATCAGCAACGGCAATGTCACCATCACGCCGATGTTCACTGGGATGATGGGCGCCCTGGGAACGGGACAGAACCCGTGGCAGGGATATATGCAGCACATGGTCGGCTCAGTGTCGAGTGCATCCGGCTCCCAGTTCACAATGAACATGATGATGGGTCTGCAGTCGGCAACATTCGCGACGAACGGCAGCACTCAGTTCGACGGAATGAGCGGCATGGGCATGATGTCAAACGGGATGATCGTCAGCGTCGATGCGATCACTCAAGCGGATGGAAGCCTGCTCGCACAACACGTTCAGTCGATGTGGGGTAGTTCCGGCGGCATGATGGGCGGGGGTATTGTCACAGGGATCACAGGCAATCCACCGACCCAGCTCACCATTGTGGCGAGCAACGGCATCGGCGGCGGAATGATGATGTCTGCGATCTCAGGCCAGATCACGGTCAACGTCTCAAGCAGCACTCCGTATTCCGCGGACTCCGATGACGTTGATCTGGCGAATCTACCGTTCACGCCGACCTTTGACAATACCAGCATCACCAAAGGTCAGAAGGTCGATGTTGTGAGCGGCGGCAGTATGATGGGCGGTGGCGGCATGATGGGTGGAGGCACTTCGTTCGGCACCATCAATGCAAGCCAGGTTCTGCTGGAACAGCAAGGCCTGCACGGGACCGTGTCGAATTACACTGCCAATGGATCTCAGGCAACGTTCACATTAACGCTTCCAATGGATTCTGCCTTTACCACCCTGACTGGCATATCAACGATCACCGTTTACAAGCAGAACGGAACGCAAATGCACAATCTCTCGGCGATCGCCAATGGCAATCAGGTGGGAGTGCGTGGACTTCTGTACTATGACTCCGGCACATTCAAAATGGTCTCCACTTGGATCGTTGGTTCCTAACTTCGACAACAACGCGCATGGGCTGCTCAAGGGCAGCCCATGACTGTTGCAACTATGAGTATTTGGCGAGCGCTAGCGGCAACCCCGCCGGGAAAAGGCCAAGCCGATCACTTACGAAGTCGATGGGTGCCGGTGTAGAAGATGGTCGATTGAATAGCCAACCCCCATGCGCAGCACGAACGGGTCGCTTACATCGGAAAGCCCAAATGTCGGTTCGACCTGAACAGTCCAGTGCTTCGCTACGGAATAGCTAAAAACGGGACCCACATAGTGCTGCTGGCGTTGCCAGTCGAAGCCGAACTGATCCGTGTTGCCAAGCGCCCCCATCATTTCGAGCCCATATCCCAGGCGTTGCAACGAGAACACATGAGGCACTTTCTCTTTCGGCATGTCCGCCATTCCTGCCATGTCTTTGTCTGACTTCATTGACATATAGTTCGCCCCCCGAAATGCTCCCCAGGCATATCCGAAGTCGTTCCCGCCGTTTTCCAGACCCGTTTCGTTAATGAAATTGAAGGTTAGGTTATTCCGTCCCCAATCGTGATACATGATTGCCCGCTGTTCAAAAGTGCGGGCAGGAGTGTGCCGAGCCGTTTCCAGAGGCCCACTCAAATCTTCGCCGCCGAATCCGGAGACCTCCATTTTGTACAAGCTAGCTTCATTGAGGCCTTCGTACTCGCCATACAAGGTGAAATTCAGCAGGTGGTCGTGTGGGAAAACGCGAATGTAACTATTGACCCTCAGCCCACCGTAGGTGGTGGGCAATCCGAAGATTTGCTGTCCCTCGACCATAAATCCCGCTGTCCAGCGGGAGGTTAGGCCGTACTCCACCATCCCCATGCCGGTGAAGAAATCATTGGTGGAACGCGCGGACTGGAAATCCGACAGCGCCATGACCATCATCGTGTCCTGCGGAACCGGATGATTGAATGCGGTGAAATAAGGATCCATCTGCGCTTCAAGAACGGCACGGCCGCCGAACAGGAAAACCAAAATAGAGAGGAGGCCCTTCGTGCTTCTCTTCATTGTTTTCAGTTCTTTCACAATTCGATAGTTGGTGACGAGGCAGAGTTTGCTGGCTGAACTAGATTACCAGACCGACGAGTGGTAGATCTGATAGCCATTGCTCACGTCCCTTTTATGGCCTATCAACTAACCCGATAATGCTTTCCGTGCAGCCAAGTGGAAGGAGAATGCATCTATAATGAACCAACTAACGGGTGAGTTGTGGTGAGACTGTCTCGAAGCGCAATCGTTCTTCTGCTGGCCGTTGGCATCGTTTTGGCCGCCGGCGATGCGGGAGGTCTGATATGCGAATACATGTGTGCTTCCGAATCAATGCACGCTGACCGCATTGACGAGGAATCTTCCGTTCATTCTGAATTGGCGCACGCGCACCACACCCACAATGATTTTGCGAACGAGGCTATAACCGTTCTGCACGCCTCATCCGACCATCATGATTGTTCGTCTGCAGGCTCGTTGTGTTTTACGCTAGATAGCCAGTCCAGCGCGGCAGCCAAGCGGATGATTGACGTTGCAGTGGATCTTCCAGCGGCTTCATCGAGACACGCTGAAACGCCGGACAACGATCAGGTTTCTGTATTTCCCTCACATGGTCCCCCGGGAACCGTGCCGGCCGCTTCGGCAATTCTTCGAGTCTAGCCTACCCTCCTTACGGCAGTGCCATCGTGTGCCCATCCGCACGCGCCGACCTTACTTACAAAATCTTGTTGGTTCGAGGTACGAATGAAGAACCGTCGTGACTTTCTGAAGAACGTCTTCGGAGCGTCAGCCAGCATCATGGCTGCGCCGGCGATCTTAAATGCGCAACAGCGTCGAAGTTCAGCCAGCGCCGAACATGCTCGGCACGAGCCTGCGGTACGCACCGATCGAAGCATGAACGTGCCGGTACAGACTCCGGACGTGCCCGACCTGTCGTTTACGGTCGACAACGGCGTCAAAGTCTTCCACCTGATTGCAGAACCGGTGAAGCAGCAAGTCGCTCCTAACAAGACACTAATCCTGTGGGGCTTCAACGGTAGTGCTCCTGGGCCGACAATCCAAATCAATCAAGGCGACCGGGTCCGAATCATCGTTGATAACCACTTGCCGGAACCAACTTCCATGCATTGGCACGGGTTCGAGATACCCAACAACATGGATGGCGCACCTGGTATCAGCCAGCTCCCGATCAAGCCGGGTGGCCGATTCATATACGAGTTCACACTGCATCAGGAAGGGACGTACTTCTATCACTCGCACATGGCGATGCAGGAGATGATGGGAATGCTTGGCGGCTTCATCATGCACCCCAAGGCGCCGTATCGGCCGTCGGTCGATAAAGACTTCCTGATCATCCTGCAGGAATACGCGGTCCTTCCTAACAACGTGGTACCGAACTCCATGAACATGGAATTCAATTGGTTGGTTCTCAACGGCAAAGCAGGTCCAGCCACAACTCCATTGATCGTCAAGCTCGGCGACAGAGTCCGGGTCCGCCTCGTGAACATCGGCATGGACCATCACCCGATCCATTTACACGGGCACACGTTCCAAATCACCGGGACAGAAGGTGGTCGAATTCCCGAATCAGCGTGGATCCCGGGAAACACCGAACTTGTAGGCGTAGCCCAAGCACGCGATTTCGAATTTGTTGCCAACAACCCTGGTAACTGGATGCTGCACTGTCATCTCCCGCACCACATGATGAACCAGATGTCTTCGAACGTCGGGCTGATGACGCGTGTCGGAAGCGGTATTCCCGCCGGAGTGAACATGGAGAACGGAATGGGCATGTTAACCGGCGAGCCGACGGTTCCGACTGGAGAAGATTACGGCCCCAGTCTGGGTCGTGGAATGGGCTTCGGTTCTACCCGAGATTTTCCGAAGAGTAATGGGCCCATCTCGCAGCAGAACTCCATGCAGAACATGGGAGCGATGAACGGCGATATTGCGCCCAATGCGGATTCTGTTCCCGGGTTCCCGCAGGACGCGTACATGGAGGGCCCGATGATGGCGATGGATGAGATGGTCGACAAACCCGAAACCTATGGACTGCCTCGCGGTTGGAGCGGGTTTATGCAAGGCATGATGACCCTGGTTCGTGTCCTCCCGCCAGTCCAGTACGACGACGTGATGGAACGTGTCCGTCGTGGAAAGAAGCCGGGCAAGGACATGCATGACATCCCGAACATGCAGCACCCTAACTAGGAGATGCCAATGACAATCAAGCAAGCGATCGCATTCTCATTCGCGCTGCTCCTTTCAATGGGAGCAACTGCGCAAGAGCACCAGAGTTCGATGCCTGGCATGCACATGCCACCTCAGCAGAAACAACAACCGGCCCAACAACAAGCGACCCAACCCGGCCCCCTGGGGGCACCCGGGATGCAGACTCCACAAGGGGCACTGCCGACGATCGAACAGCAGCAACAGGCTATGCCGCAACATGAAATGAAGATGGAAAACATGGAGATGCACTCGCCTGAGACCACTCCATCCCAGATAATCGGGTTGCAGGAACAGGAAAACCCCAATATGAAAACCGGGGACGAACTTCCAGTTCCAGATCTCTTAGCGGGTGCGCGAAAGGCGGAAGTAAAGAAGCTTGACGATTTCGAACAACTCGCACTGAAGAACAATCCAACGATGAAACAGGCGCAGGCGATCGCCGGCGAATCATCTGCGCTGGCTCGACAAGCCGGTCTCTGGCCGAACCCGTCAATCGGATATCAGGGCGAGCAAATCCGCGGTGGCTCATATCGAGGAGGTGAGCAAGGAGGTTTTGTCCAGCAGAACATCGTACTCGGCGGAAAGCTTCGGCGTCGCAAGGAAGTATTCGAACAACAGCGCAGGGCTGATAACCTTGGCATCGAAGAGCAAAGACTTAACGTGCTGGGTGGCGTTCGAGTCCGATTCTATCAAGCACTTGCGGCTCAAAGAACAGTCGAAGTCCGCCAGCGGCTGCTGCAAATTGCCCTAGATGCCGCCGCAACCGCCCACCAGCTCGCAAATGTCGGGCAAGCAGACGCTCCTGACATTCTGCAAACGGAAGTCGAAGCTGAACAAGCAAAGCTGGATTTTGTCCGCGCTCAGCGCGAATACATCCAGGCTTTCAATACCCTCGCGGTGATTTCAGGCCAACCCGGTCTCCCACTCACATTCCTCGACGGTGACCTGGAACATCCTCCTGAAATCGACATTGAGCATTGGGGGGATACAGCGGTCCAGCGAAGTCCCGCCATCAAGCGTGCCGAGCAGGAAGCGAAACGTGCGGAAGCTGTTCTTTCCAGAGATAAACGTGAGGCAATCCCAGACCTCACGTTGCGAGCAGGTATTCAACAGAATCGCGAACTTGATCCTGAATCGATGCGACCTGTTGGTGCACAGGGCTTCGCGACAGCTAGCATCCAGATTCCACTATTCAATCGGAATCAAGGCAATGTCGAAGCGTCGAGGCTGGAACTTGAGCGCGCAAGGCAAGAGATAGACCGAACTAAGTTCAGCTTGGCACAACAAGCTCAGCCTTTCTTGCAACGATATGCGACGGAGAAGCTCGAGGTGGAGCGATACAGAATGCAGATGATTCCTCGCGCACAACGCGCATACGAACTCTACCTGCAAAAGTATCGAAACATGGCCGCCGCATATCCGGAGGTGATCATTTCGCAGCGTACCTACTTCCAACTGCAGGAGAACTATGCTCGAGCGCTGGGCGAACTCTGGAGCAGCGCTGTGCAATTGCAGAACTACCTATATGCCGACGGCCTCAGTGCGCCGCGGTCGAGCGGCAGCACCGCTACCCAAGTAAACCTGCCGAGCGGCGGAACGGGAGGCAGCGAATGAAGCGTCGCTCCATTGGAGCTTTGGCGATCGCTATTGTGCTCGGCGGAGCAGCAGTGTACGGGATGGTCCTAATTCACCATGGGTTCAGTGCTCGCGACGAGCCTTCGTCAATCGAGGCATGGACGGCACGTCGAGTTCGAAGGCTAGCGATTCCGTCAGGTGCCCGAAATCTGAAAGATCCAGTCCCGCGCTCTCCCGCGGCGATCCGTGAAGGGATGCAGCACTTTGCCGATCACTGCGCCACCTGCCACGCAAACAACGGTCGGGGAGATACGGAGATGGGTCGTAACCTGTATCCGAAAGCCCCGGACATGAAGGCGGCCGAAACACAGAACCTGAGTGACGGGGAACTTTACTACATTATTCAGAACGGCATTCGAATGAGTGGAATGCCTGCGTGGGGGAAACCGGGAGATCTGAGCGACGAAGAAAGTTGGAAGCTCGTCCAGTTCATCCGCCATCTGCCATCGCTTACTCAAAAAGAAGAAAGTGAGATGAAGCGATGGAATCCGTTGAGCCCGCAAGAGCAGAAGAATCAAAGAGAGGAAGAGGATTTTCTAAGCGGCTCAGAAACTGCAGCTCCACACAAGCACTGACAAGGAGGGGGAAGAAGATGCAACGCACGATTCGAATGATTTCAGTAGTACTAGCCTTATCACTGGCTGCGATGGCCCATGGAAAGCCGCAGATATTTATGGGTGTCGTCAAAGAACTAAGTTCGGCTCATATTGTGATAACGACAACGACTGGTGACGTACGAAAGTTCGAAATTGGACCGCACACGAAATTCCTGAAAAGTGGACAGCCGGCCAAGGCAAGCGACCTCGCAGCAGGAGAACGAGTAGTAGTCGAAGCCGACGTGCACGGCAACAAAGCTCTCGCAGAGACCGTCAAGTTCGGTAAACCGTCGCAAGGACATCAACATTGATGAATGGATTAAAATGGACTAGAGCACAATCAGGAGAATGGAAATGAAGATATATGTTGCCCTCGGAGTTATCTTGCTGGCGAGCAGCTTCACGCTTGCACAGAGCACCCAGTCACAGCAAACAGGCGATCAATCTAAAGGGATGTCGCCTAACATGCAGATGGGATCTACCCAGAAGTCGCAGGGCATGCAGGGCATGAAAGATCACATGCAGGAGATGCAGGCCGAGATACAGCAAATGAAGTCGCGAGTTGAAAAGATGAGGTCAGATGCAGAGAAGGTCCAGGATGCCAACACAAAGGCCGCTTTGCTCGACAACGCCGATATGTGGGACCAATTTATGAATCACATGCAGTCCCACATGGGCATGATGATGAAAGAGGGAATGCATCACGGCGACATGAAGGGACATGGCATGATGCATGACAAAAATGCTCCATCATCGAAACCAAGCCAATCAACTACTCCAAATCCTCAATAGGAGTTAAGTCCAAAGTGGAGGGCGGCCGCGGTGTGGCCGCTTTCATCTTGGCCGACCTTCCGAACGATTCGGATCGTCCGCACCAACGTGTGTTTGCGAACTAGAAGTGATCAATGCACAAGCAGCGCGTTGAGGCTCTCAGCCGCAGGAGCCGAACAATACACCGCACAGTTGTAGCAGTTTTGTACGTCTAGGGAAGAGCAGACGCGATTGGTTCAGCAGGGCGCAGTCGGATCTTTAATAATGAGACATTGCTGCCTCTTTTCAAAGCCACAATTCCGAATCTTCCAGCAAGGCAGCAGGGCGAGTAGATGTCGAATGGCGGCGAAGTTCAGACGCGCCTCACGGACGAGGCGCAGGACCGTACCAGTCCGATACCTCGCCTCCTCTCCTAGTTTCGAACTCAGCGCTTGTCGGAACTGCTGATGAGCCGCCATCATGTCGCCGAGAGGGCTATGGAGTTGCTCTTCCTACTAGGGGCAAATGTTTGGAGTCTCAACGCGAACGAGTTCCCCCTGAAACCATTTGGTCGGCGAGGATCTGCGAAATCTCTCTATCGGCCTGCATCTCACAAACGCTGCACACGAAGAGTCGATGGCCTTCAGCATGTGAACCCGTTGAGAACTAGCTAGTTTCGAATCGTGCCCAGCGCGGCCAATTCACCGCGGGGTTGTAATGCGCCCCTCCATACTGAGCCAATGTGACTGACCCCGTGATGAACAACAATATTGTGGCAAGGATTCTGATCGTTTTTATGGTGCGCCTTCCCAAATGGGCTACCTCAGCAACCCCTTGTTAGAAAACGTGCCGGTGCTGAATGACATAGGTGTCCGGCTGTAACACCATGCGTCCACGTTGGTTGGCTTGGTGAGAGTGATCTCGCCTCTCTTCCCAACTTTCAGTGCCTGTTGTTTCTGTTTCGGAGCAGCCACGGCCGGTGTTGGCGCGATCTCCTCGATTGCCGCTCGAATCCGCACGGCTAGAATCATCTGGCCGCAACTACTCCATGGCCCAGGTCGGCGCTTTCGATGTTGCGGAGTTCAGCTGGTTCTGAGCGTCGACCAGGCCGCAAAGCGCTGCGCTGATATGGGCGATTTTGTTGAACGGGTCCTGCCGGCGTACACAGATCTTTCAGTCTCTGCCGGACTCGACTTCGGTACTTCCATTGGTTCCAGGGGCTTTTCATGACTTACTCCTCTATAGAGGGACACCGTGATTCCTGACTCCGTGTTTACTTCGCTCGTGTGATCTCATCCACTGACATCAGCGAGCGGATAGTTTCGAGGGCGATGCTAAGTTCTCCGATGGTCATCATCCTGGCGTCAGACGTTTACTCCTTCACGACTGAATTCGTCCTGCCGTTGTCACGGTCGCAGCTGCATGCGCTCGGCTGCCTTGGCCATCTCCTCATGGCGCGCAGCCAATGACGCAGCTTCTTGTGCTTGTGCAGCGTAGAACTGAATGAACTTTTGGCAATGGGATCTTCCTACCGTTCCATAGGGGAACTTTCCCTCATACGGCACTGGGCTATTTCCGTACAGCGCTAACATCTCCTTGTGGTAGTTGGACCTTTTGGTTGATCGTTGTGCCTCCTGTAGGTAGAAGGTGGCGAGCCTCCGATGTTCTGAAGGCGTCTTGGCCGTAGCCAGAAGTACTTTCAGCTCCTTCTTGCTGATCCTGTTCACTGGCTGTGCGGCAACCGGGCCTGGCCAGAGCAGGAGCGCGAGCGCAAAAGAGAGAACCAACAGGGCTTCTGTGGAGATGATCGTTGCTGTTTTCATAACTTGCTCCCTGAGAATGCTTTCTGACCTCACCGCCAATATCTGCGTCTGTGATCTCGCTCTGGGTCCGTTTCCCCGTGGTCAGCGGACATCAGATTCGCGCACTTCTGTGGTTGCAACGCAGTTGCCACGCTCACGAATTCCTGGAATGGATGTAAGTCGTGAATTTACATCGAGATCAGCCATAGAACGGAGGCTGCACGTGGGGAACGGTGTCTGAATTGCGGCAGCTGGCGGTTCAATTCGCACATTGGAGGAGTACGGAGGGGTGTACTGTTGGACGTAATTGCACTCCTCTTGGGACAACATGCTTATTTTAGGAACACGTCATCACGAACACCAGTGTTCCCTACGTCGTGAACAACTGGGGCGAGGCGTGTTAACTCGATCCGCTACTCCGGAAGTCCAACTTCCCGGACGATCTACCCGCGAGAACTGTTTCTCTCTCGGTTGGTTACATGGCGGTCGATCTATGTCTTATGCAGACGTCCCGCGCGACGACTCGGGTTCAAGCCCGCCATCGGCAAACAGTCGCGAACATCCGTCATGGACTATGAACATGCGCAACTGCACGAGAGAACGCAGCCACAACTGACTCACACCTGGATAGGATGTGCCGGTAACGACTGCCACCCATGGCAACTGCAAGTCAAGCACTCCGTGCAGGATGAATACGGCGCGCTCCTCCGGCAGCAATCCGAGCACGGCCGCTTCAAACCCTGAGTCCACCTCGACCGCCCCACCTCCGCTTCGGTCACACTCTTCCAGGGTCAGCGAAATCAGAGCAGTGGGCAGATGATCAAGCCTTAGCGGGTACCCGCAGCGGAAGTAATCGAGAAAGCCTTGCGCCACCGCGTTCTCGGCCACTTCCACGTTGCCCAGGTAGAACCGGCAGAAGGTGCTTACCACACTGGCCCACTGCTCATAAAACTCGCGAAGTTCGGTTTCAGTTCGTTTGCCGCCCATAGGGCACCTCGTCGGGAGTTTCCCTATCCGTCTACCTTGCACTAAACATCCGCACGTACCGTGCCACGGGTTCGATCTTGAGAGCGGTCACCAAGCTCATGTAAATGCCACCGTAATAGCTAGCTCATCAACCGATTACCATAGCGCGGCCTAGGAGCGGCCCGCTTTCGTCCATTGACTGCGCCATTTAGGGCACTCTCGCACCTGGCAAAGTCTGCAGCCCTCCGGACTGGCTTTATGTTCAGCGAGGCCGTCAATCATGGCGCATGAGGGCCGACATCTTCTTTCCCCGGGAAAAGAGTAGCGAACATGAGTGAATGCGTCCACACACTTCCGAAAACCGGAGCCAGAACATGTAAATACAGATTGTTAGAAAGGCTGCCGTGCTATACGGCAGCCTCCACGCACAGCGTGCCGTCCTCATTCACACGGCACACTCGTACAGTCCATCGCGTAAGCATCGACAAGCGACGCGCACGCTTGTGGAGGTGTTCTATGCGCCTCCAGTTTGAAGCTGCTGAATTAATTCGAGCACGCGCTGCCGATCCGGATAGTTCGGATTTGACGTGAGCAACTTATTCCAGGCCTCGATGGCACCCTTTGCATCCTTCTTCCCGTGCCATTTCACAATCCCCATGTTGAATAGGCTGTTGGCGTGATTGGGTTGATAGCCCAGGGAGCGCTGGTACTCTTTCAAAGCACGATCGGCGTCACCCGTGTACCAAATTGCTGTACCCATGTCGGTCCGAACATCGGCATCGTCAGGCTTGATTGCAAGTGATTTCTCGTAATATTCGATCGCCTTCGGATACGCCTGGTTGTCGTAGTAGGCGTTACCAATCTTGTTCAGTAGCTGCGGATCCTTCGGCCGCACCTTCAGCTCATTCAACAAAGGTTCAACGAGTTTAGCGGTCAACTCCGGCGTAGCCTTTGGTTGCGTGAAGGCTTCCGAACCACTGGAGCCGCTCGCCGCGGAGACCGAGCCGGCCGCATTATTCGACGACGGACTTTCGGAGCCGCGCACAAGGTAGCCAACAAATAGGCCAACCACCAGCGTGATCGTAGCCAGTACGTATGACTGCGTAGGGGTCCAGTACCCGGAGGGTGGCTCTTCAACATGTCTGTGATGACGACTCATAATGATTCCTTACGTCTGTTATTTTGCGGCAGTGATCTTTATGACTTTCAGGCTGGTGCCCTCGACCTCACCGGTGACCTGCACATGTTTGCCCGCTAGCTTGTCTAGTTCCGCCGGCGGCGCCTGCAACGTGTAGACCTTGTCCGCAGTGACGAGCGCATACTTGCTCTTCGCCTTGATGCATTGGCGCGTGCACTCTGCATCGGTCTTGCCGGGTATCATATGTTTCCGGCCGCACATGGAGTCCGACACGACTCCTTGAACCGTTTGCTCGGCCCCAAATGCCGGGAAGGCGGCAAGGACGAGCACTATGAGAGCTAAGGCAGTTTTAGTCGCGATTGTCTTCATTATTTGGTCTCCTATCTTGTGAATTGTTTACGCTGTCGGTGTTGGCTCCGGACGCAGGCAAGAAAACTCCAGAAGTGTTCGGTCAGCTTGGCTCCGTCCCTCTTCCAGCATTCCATCCCGGATGTGCAGTACCCGGTGCGCCGAGGCGGAGTTGTCGGAATTATGAGTAACCATGAAAATCGTCTGCCCTTCGCTGTTAAGGCGCAAGAAGACATTCATGATTTCTTCGCCAGTTTTGCTGTCTAAAGTTCCCGTGGGCTCGTCGGCGAGGATAACTGGAGGATTATTGACGAGAGCTCGGGCAATGGCGACCCTTCCTTGCTCTCCACCCGATAGCTGATTTGGAAGGCGGTCTTCCTTCCCAGTTAAACCGACTTGCGACAGCACCGCTAAGCCCCGTTTCTTTTTCTCGGCGTTGCTGAGTTTTACGGTCGCTAGCGGAAGCATCGCGTTTTCAAGTGCCGTCAGGTACGGCATCAGGTGATGCTGCTGAAACACAAAGCCCAGGTATTCCCGGCGAAAATCTGCCCGCCGCTCATCGCCAAGCCCATAAACGTCGACTTCGTCGATGAGAACACGTCCCGTTGAGGGATGATTCATCGCACCTAGAATCGTCAACAATGTGCTCTTCCCTGATCCTGACGGCCCCATCAGGCAGACAAACTCCCCCTCTTCGATCGACACAGAGACGTTGGATAATACATTTACCCGGTGTTGCTCACCGTTACCGTAAGCCTTCGTCACGTTCTCTAATTCTATGAATGCCATTTTCTACTCTCAGATGGAACGCACCGCATCGGCCGGGTCCATGTGGGAGGCGCGAGCGACGGGGTATAGGCTGGCAGCAACACTGACAGCGATGGATGTGATCACGGCAATCACCAAAACGGCTGGCCGTATTTCAGGAGCCGACGTCACTTCCGTGAAGTAAGGCATAGCAATCCAGCTTCCACCGATCCCGAGCATCCAACCAATGAGTCCGCCGAACGCGCTGATGGCCAGCACCTCCAGGATCAGGCCATGGATGATGTGCACTTTCCGGAAACCAATTGCACGCAGGACGCCAAACTCTCGAGTGCGCTCCACAACTGACCCGGTCATCGAGGTAAGTACCATGAGCATGGCGATCAGAAGCACCACGATTGAAACAACGGTCGAGAATCGAGAGAGACGCTGCACCATTTCCATGCGCGCCTTGACTGCCTGCTGGATTGCGGAAACTTTCGCGTGAGGAAGTTTCTCTCGAATCTGAGCGACGATATCGTCAATCGGACAGTCTTTGCATAGTGCGCTAACTTCGATGGCATCAATCTGTCCCACACGTTTCGAGAGTTGCTGCACATGTACGAGTCTCCCGAAGATCATCTTGTCTTCGGGCCCGCCGCTAGGGTGGATCACCCCTGAAACGTGGTGTTCACTGCCTGCAATGCTCACCTGATCGACCGACAATTGAAATTGATCTTCCGAGGTATTGGCATGATGGGATACTCCGGACGCCTGACCAGCAGCAGCTTTTCCTCCATCGGGGGTGATCAATCCGAGGGCTTTTGCTGCCTCGAAACCGACAAGGACATCCGAGTCGTCATTCGGTGCAGCTCCCTCGATGTGCCACCACCTGTGCAGTTTCAGCTCATTCTTGAAGTCGACGCCGGCGAGGATCACCTTCTGGCCATTCACATCAACAAAACTGAGGATTTTCGGTGCAACTGCGCTGAGACGTCCCTTATAGGGTATTTGGTGAATCCTATCTGTGTCCTCGTTGGTGAGTTGATGCAGGTCAAACGCGACACCGCTCACGGCGACGCCGCCATAATCCAGCGAGAGCGTGTTGGATTGAGGAAGGACGAGAATGTTGGCGCCGAAACGATCTAATTGTCCACCAATCTCGTCCTGGATGGAACGGGTCAGCGTGGCAAGCGCCACTACCGTTCCTACCCCGATTGCGATTCCCAAGACAAGGAACAAAGCCTTGCCGCGCCGTCGGTTCAGATTCGCAAAAGCAATCGTGCTTATACGCATAGGAATTGCAACCTAAAAGAGAGCTATCCGCTGCTCGAGTTCGGCGGTTTGAATGACGAGATCGTTGCCCTGGATCGTGCGAGGTATTCCATCAGGATTGCATCCGCCGGTAATCTCATTCACTGCTTTGGAGGGGAAATGGCGGCCACAGTTATTGCAGACCATGTCGTCACCTTCCTGGTGATAACCCTTCTTTTCGCGGAAGCAGACATCGCATGCGTCTGCGGCGGCACGGTAAACCCCATCGGAGCTCTTGATCACGAAGAAGCGGACAACTTTATCGTTGTTGGCTTTGTACTGATAGAACTTGGCGTTCCCATCGCCGACTTCGGAAAGAGGAATTCTGACCTCGTTATTAACGGCAACGACCTGCCGCCCCTTGCTGGAGGCATTTCCGCTTTGCCCAAACACAAGGAAGCCGATTACCAGCGCTGCAATCGCGAGAACAGCTCCAATTGCCAAGCGGAAGCTGTTGTTTTGATTTCGGCTGGAGAACTGTTTGCGTTTTGCCAGCCGTTGTTCACTGTGGTGTGACATATTTAACTCCGATATAAGAATGAGTAAGACGGAGACGCGGACTTTCCGCGTCTCTGAATTCTTTAATTGTCCTTCGTGTCCTTCTGTTTCCCGTTCCCCATGCAGTTCATCTCATCCATACCCTGCATCGCCTCAGACTGCATCATGGGGCACATGCTGATGTGCTTCTTAAGCTGATCTACCAGAGAGCGGACCTCGTCTAATGCCGCCTGTTTCTTCGCCGGCGTGTTCGCCTGCTGAGCATCCGTCACCGCAGTGTCAAGTTTCGTCAAGGTCTCCTGGGCCGCGCTCATGTGGTGATGACAAGCGGACATCATATCTTCTGACGGAGCTGACTGTGACTCCGCTGAAGGCTGCGTGGCGGGCTGGTGATGTTCGTGCTGGGCCCATACTGAGCCGGTCAGGACAACTGAAGCTACCAACACCAGAACTGCACTTCTTGGGTTCATCTACTGTCTCCTTTTTCCCTTCCTTGATTGCACTGCTTCACTTCATCAAAGCCCGATCTGCAATTCTCAAGACATCCTTGCTTGCAATCACAATGGTTCCGCCTTGTTCCGATATTGGCACCTCGGGAAGAGGGCACTGGTTCTTTGCGGTTCTTGCCGCAACGGTGTCGTTCTCAAATCGCATTGGCTGATTGCAGATTCCACAAAACAGTTGGTCCCTTTTTGCGTAACTGTTATGGCCCTGGCGGGAGCAGACCGTGCAACTTGACAGGGCAGCATGAACCCGCCAATCTTTAAGCCGTTTCACAGCGAGGATGATTCCGGTTCCGGAGACATGAAACAGATGTAGTTCACCCAGGTGAAAGTCTGCTGTCTGCAATCGAATCTCACGGGTCTCTGGGATATCGACAACGGCGATGTCCGACCCCTTTGGCCGCTCGTCGATATAGATACGCACGAACACGTACATCAGGGACAGCAACAGAACGCCGCAGAGCGCCCATAAGGGCCAGAAGACATATTTGCCGGCGATCGTCTTTTCTCTCAAGCGGCGCGTCATGGCTACTCTCCTGCATCCATCGAGGCGTAAATCAGCGGACTGTTGCCGAAGCCGACTCGATTACGACCAGCCAGGAAATTGGTGACGCCGAACAGTCTCATCGCCGCCAAAACTGCAGGTACGTATCTCCGCGTCTCTTCCGGTATCGCCCGCTTTAGACTCAGGACGTCAAACTCCCGGGACCCTGAGCGGACGATCGCGCGCGAAATCGTCTCCTCCCCTGCGTTATATGCCGCAAGCGCCAGAGTCCAGTCACCGAATAACTCATAAAGATCACGCAGGTATGCTGTGGCTGCCCATGTCGCCTTCTCGGGATCCAGCCGTTCATCCTTCGACTCGGATACGACCAGCCCGTAGCGCCGGGCTGTGTCCGGCATCAACTGCCACAATCCACGAGCGCCAGCGCGCGACAAGGCGTCCAACTGGCCGCCGCTCTCGACTTTCACCACGGCCAGAACTTCAACTGGAAGCCCCTGCGCCTTCAAGATTGGCTCAATCTGCCTTTGCAGCTCACGCCAGCGAACACTCCGGCTGATTGACGGTCCCGGCTCGGGCCTCTGCCAAGCCACTGCCGGGCCATCAGCCTTGTCGGGGCCAGGCCCTCGCTGAGCGGTGGCAGCCGTTAGGAGGCGGTCGGCGGTCCCGCTCAGTGATTGGTCCAGAGCGGCAAACTGTTCGTCGATGGCACTCGGCGACTGCGCCTTTGCCATGGCTGCCGTCAGTACCAGTGCGAGGACCAAGTTCCATTTGCCATGTATCTTCATTGGCTTCCTCTACGCGTTCGTGAGTTGATCGACCGGAGTGGGTGTCAAGTCGTGCCCATCTTTCAGCCGCGGCTTGACTTCAAAATTCCATTTCCAGATCGCGAAGATTGGCGGGTACACCACCAGCTCCATTAGGAAGGACACGAGGATGCCACCGATCATCGGAGCAGCGATGCGCTTCATTACGTCGGCGCCGCTGCCGACCGACCACATAATCGGCAGAAGACCAAACAACATGCACGACACCGTCATGACCTTTGGTCGCAGCCGCTTGACGGCTCCATGGACAATCGCCTCACGCAGGTCATCCCAGCTATTCATCTTGCCCTTATTGATGGAGTCGTGATATGCAAGGTCGAGGTACAGGAGCATGAATACCGCTGTTTCCGCGTCCACCCCCAGGAGTGCGATCAGTCCTACCCAGACTGCAATGCTCATGTTGTAGTGGAGCAGATAGAGGAACCAGACAGCCCCAATCGCCGAGAACGGCACGGCGAGCAAAATGATGCACGTCTTCACCGCCGATTTCGTATTGAAGTACAGCAGCAGAAACACAATGAACAGAGTGATCGGGAGCACAATTTTGAGCCGCTCCTTCACCCGTTGCATGGATTCATACTGTCCACTCCATACCAATTGGTAGCCGGCAGGAACGCTCACTTTTTCCTGCACCACCTTTTTCGCATCGCTCACGTAGCTGCCGATGTCGCGTCCGGAAACATCAACATAAACGTAGCCGCTGAGCCGTCCATTTTCGTCACGGATCATGCCCGGTCCGGTGCTCAACCGGATATCGGCCAACTGCGCAAGGGGAATCTGCTGCCCGGATGGTGTTCCCACCAGCACGCGCTTCAATGCTCCAATGTCGGAGCGGTAGTCGCGCATATAGCGGACATTCACCGGATAACGCTCGCGGCCTTCGACCGTGGTGGTCACGTTTTCCCCGCCAATGGCTGACATGAGCACATCCTGCACGTCGCTGATGCTCAGCCCGTAACGGGCGATTTCGTCGCGCTTGAGGTCGAAATCGACAAAATAGCCGCCCGTGGTGCGCTCCGCAAAAACGCTCGTGGTACCCGGAACGTTCTTCAGCGCCATCTCGATCTCTTCGCCGATTTGCTGGATTTTGCCGAGGTCTGAGCCCAGGACCTTAATGCCGAGCGGGGTGCGAACCCCCGTGGTCAGCATGTCGATGCGCGCCTTGATCGGCATGGTCCAGGCGTTGGAAATTCCTGGAAGTTGCAGAGCGTCATTCAGCCCGCCAGAGCCATAAATGAGCTGCTGCGTGCTCATGTGGTCTGGCCAGAAGCGCCTCAATGCTCCTTGCACCCAATTCGGCGCCCACTTCGAATACCACCGCGGCTGTTTCGGCCACTCCGACTGCGGCTTCAAAACGATGACTGTCTCGAACATCGCGAACGGAGCGGGGTCGGTGGCGCTCTCCACCCGTCCGGCCTTGCCGAACACCGACTGCACTTCCGGAAAGCTCTTGATGATCTTGTCCTGCACTTGCAGGATCCGGCTCGCTTCCGTGATTGACATTCCCGGAAGTGTCGTCGGCATATAGAGCAGCGTGCCCTCATCCAGCGGCGGCATAAACTCCGAGCCAAGCTTGAAGAACACCGGAATCGTGACGACCATTGCGACGATCGCCACCGCGATAGTCTTCCATTTGTGCTCCAGCACGAACTCACATACCGGGTGATAGATCTTCATCAGCGGCCGGCTGATGGGGTGATTTTCTTCTTTGTGAATCGTCCCGATAACGAATGCCGACAGAAACCGTGACAACCATGCTGGCCGGAAGCTGAAGGGGCGCGTGCGGCCAAACAGCAGTCCTACTGTCGCCGGTACCAGCGTGATGGCAAGCACCGCCGCAATTGCCATGGAGAAGTTCTTGGTAAACGCCAGCGGCTTGAACAGCCGCCCTTCTTGCGCTTCCAGGGTGAACACCGGCAAGAACGAAACTGCAATTACCAGCAAGGCAAAGAAGCTCGGACCACCCACCTCCTTGACGGCGGTCACAAGAACGGAGTTGCGGCTCTCGACGCGGCCCTCGGCTTCCCAATGTTCCAGCTTCTTGTGGATCTGTTCGACCATCACCACTGAAGCATCCACCATGGCGCCAATGGCCACCGCGATTCCGCCAAGCGACATGATGTTCGCCGTCATCCCCGAGAGCTGGATCGGAATGAAGGCGAGCACGACAGCGATCGGGATTGTTGTGATCGGAATGATGGCACTCGGGAAGTGCCACAAAAAAATAAAAATCACAATGCTAACGATGATCAGTTCTTCCAGGAGCGTGTGTTTGAGGTTTTCGACCGACCTGTCGATCAACTCAGAACGGTCGTAGACAGGAACGATTTTCAAGCCCTTGGGGAGGGTTGGCTGAAGTTCGGTAATCTTGGCCTTGACGCGCTCAATGACTTTCTCTGCGTTCTCGCCGAAACGCATGATCACCACTGCACCGACGGTTTCTCCCTCTCCATTCAGTTCGGCCACTCCGCGCCGGATGTCGGGACCGAAAGTGACGGTCGCCAGGTCTCCCACTCGAACCGGCGTGCCAGTCTGCGGATTGTTCATGACGACGATATTGCGGATGTCATCGAGGGAACGTATGTAACCACGTCCCCGCACCATGTATTCCCGCCCGCTGAATTCGATCAGGCGGGCGCCAATCTCGTTGTTTCCTTGCTTAACCGCATCGACGACCATATTGATCGGGATCTTGTAGCCGAGCAGCTTATTCGGATCAATGTTGATCTGATACTGGCGAACAAACCCGCCCAGCGGAGCCACCTCGGCTACCCCGGGTACAGTTTGCAGGGCGTACCGGAGATACCAGTCCTGGTAGGAGCGCATCTGGTCGAGCGAATACTTGCCGGTCGTGTCCACCAGCGCATACTGATAGACCCAGCCGACCGCAGTCTCGTCCTTCGCAAGTTCGACGTTCACTCCTTGTGGCAACTTCGGGACGACGGAGCTGAGGTATTCCAGGGTGCGCGAACGCGCCCAATAAAGATCGGTTCCTTCGTCGAAGATGATGTAGACGTAGGAATACCCGAAATCGCTGAAGCCCCTTATGTCCTTCACCTTGGGCAGTCCGAGAAGGGCGGTGGTGATGGGATAGGTGACTTGATCCTCAATGATGTCGGGGCTCCTGTCCCAGCGGGCATAGACGATTACCTGCGTGTCCGACAAGTCGGGGATGGCATCCAGCTTGGTATTCTTGAGCGATTGCCAGCCGAACAGCACACCAACTGCGATGAACAGTAAGACGAGGAACTTATTATGAGCGCAGATTTCAATGAGCCGGTTAATCATTGGGGTTTGACCTCTCCAAGCATTTCTTGCAGGTTGTGCAGCACACCGCCGTTTCGAGCGACGAAGGCGTCAGCATCTTCTTTGCGGGCGAAGGCAAAAGTTCCAGGCGAGCAGCGGTCGAACGCCAGACGTTCCACCTGTCGATCCTGATCCACCATCGCCATATCGTGATTGCATGCAACGGCGCGGCTGTCCTCCACGTACCAGGCGCGCTCGGGAGGCAGTTGCCGACCAGTGGTGTAGTCGGTCACGGAGATCAGCCGCAAAGCCTTGCTTTCCTGTCTCGCTTCCGTGATCGCGCAGCGGGCACAACACACGCGTCGCGTCCTCCCGCCTACCTCGGCGACGACTCCGAGATTGGGTTGGATTGGGCGATTGCAGAACCCGCACACCGTCTCGCTGTGTCGCTTGACCTTCCATACACCCGCAATCAGGAGGCCGCCGACCACGACCAGTAACATCAGGCCTGCAATGGAAATTTTCTTCGCCATCTCTCTCTCCTCAGTGCTTCATGCCGCCCATGGCGTCCTTCAGCTGGCTTTCGGAATCGATCAGGAAATTGCCGCTGGTAACGATGCTTTCACCGGGCTTCAGGCCCGCCAGTACGACCACCTTCCCGTCCAGGCTTGGTCCGACCCGGATCTTTCGGGGCTCGAAGTAACCATCCCCCCGCGCGACAAATACGACTTGCTCATTTCCCGAATCCAGCACCGCCTCCTGCGGAACCACGACTTGGGTCCCATAGTTGATCTGTAGGCTGACGTTTGCGAACATCTGTGGCTTGAGTTCGAATTTCGGATTGGGAAACTCGATGCGTACTCTTACGGTGCGGGAGATGGGGTCAACCGTCGGGTAGATGTAGGTGATCTTTCCGGTGTAGGTCTTCCCGGCGTAATAGCTGAGATTCATGTCGGCCGTCTGGCCGATTTTCACGAACGGCACTTCGTACTCGTAAATATCCGCATTCACCCAAATCTTCGAAAGGTCCGTGATCTGGTAGAGATCCATATCGGGAGTAATAGCGGTCTGCGGAAATGCCTTGCGGTCCATGACGAAGCCGCTGACCGGAGAATAGAAGGTCATGTACTTACTGACCTCCCCGGTTTCATCCAGTTTTTTGATTTGATCGTCACTGATGTCCCAGAGTTTCAGCCTCTGACGCGCGGAGTCGAGCAACGATTGAGCGCCTTGCGATACTTCTTTGAAGTCGGACTTTCCCATGGCCTTGTCACCGCGCTTGGCAATGAGGTACTCCTCTTGCGTGGCTACCAAGTCGGGGCTATACACGGTGAACAGGGGTTGCCCTTTCTTTACCAGTTGGCCGACGTAATCCACGTACACCTTATCTATGTAGCCATTGATCTTGACGTGCACATGCTCGATCCTGGTTTCATCGGCAGTGAGTTGACCTGTCGTTCGCACCGTGCGCACCAGCGGTTCGCGCTCCACGGTGCCCATTCGCACGCCGATCAGTTGTTGACGTCGGGTGTCCACATGGACTGTGCCCGCAGGCGGCGGTCCTGCTGTGCTGTCCTCCGCGTACTGGGGGATCAAGTCCATACCGTCCGGTGCCTTGCCGGGCTTGTCATAGTGGTGGGTAGGGTTCATGGCGTCGTACCAGTAGAGGACTTTGCGTTCACCGGGCGGGGCGGACCCAACCGATTGCTGGTCGGTGCTCCCAGTTCCGCCGCCATCGTCTGCATACTTCGGCACCAGGTCCATGCCGTCGGGGGCCTTTCCCGGCTTGTCATACGTGTGCGTCGGATTCATCGCGTCATACCAATAGAGAACTTTCCTTTCTCCAGGCGGTGTAGAGGGCCGGGACGCGGCTTGGCCGGAGCCTGATGACTGGAAGGTAGCAACAATCTTCCCGCGATAGATAAAGCCGAGGATACTGACGGCAACGACAACCACGATGAGAATTACGCTCTTGCGAACCATGATTCTGTGCTCCTATTAGGTCTCATAACCGGCTTCCGCTCAGCGCTCTCGATTTCTTTGCGCAGTTCATGAAGGGCTTCAACAATTTGCTGCCTTACGGCTTCGGGCAGCTTGGCAAATGCTTTCTTCAAATCGGCGAGGAGGGCGGGGTTCTCGGAATGCGACATAGCTACCTCTTCTCTGTTTGAATGCTGGTTGTCTGCTTCGTCACGGACGGGTCGGTCCCGGTGAGGGCTTCAATCCGCGCTAGGGCTGTCTGGTAATTGGCGAGCTCTCGGTAGTAGTCCACCTGATAGTTCAGCAACGTCGTGAAATTGCCAAGGACAGTGAGGAAGTCGACATTGCCAACTTGGTATGCCGACATCGAGGACTCGAGCGCGAGTGAAGACTGTGGAACAACACCTTGGGAATACAGGCGTAGCAGCTGGTCAGACGCTTTGGCTGAGAGGTACTGTTGTTTTAATTCAAAGTTCAGCTCGTTCTGTCGATTGTCACGGCTGCGCTCTGCGCTGATACGTTCCTCTGTTGCCTGGCGGACCGCCTCGCGCTGCTTCGTGCGGTAAAAGATCGGAATATTCACGCCGAAAGTGGCGCCATTCATGTCGGGCATCCCTGGCCGCTGTTGATACATGTAGCCGACACTGAAATCAGGGTAGTAATCTCTTTTCGCCAGACTTACTGCCACGGCACTCCGTTGCACCATGGTCTGTTCCCTCTGGAGTGCGGGATCTGCCGACCGCGCCTGCGCGTACAATTCGTCGAGAGTCACTGCGAGCTCCGCTGGTGACAATTCTGCGGCTGGAGGCAGCGGTGCATCGGGATCTCGAGCAAGAAGAGTATTGAGCCGAACCTGAGCTGTCTTTTTCTGCTGTTCGAGAACTGTCAGCTTCTGCAACAGCAACGAAATCTCAACCTGCGATTTCAGCACGTCCTGTTGAATGCCCTTGCCAACCCGATAACGGGCTTCAGCGATACTCGCAAGTTTCTGGAGAAGATCCCTATTCCGCTGCGTGGTCTGAATCGCTTTATCCTGGAAGAAATAGTCGTAATAGGCCGTTTTCAAATCGGTGACGACGCGACGGCGGACTGCTTCATAATCCCAGTTCGCAGCTTCGACTTCCTTGCTAACCACTTCTCCCCGCAGCTTTAGCTTTCCGGGGTATGGAAACTGCTGCGATACGGTGATCGCTCGCGAACTAGACGGATCGCCGTTCTGAACGCTGAACGGAGTGAGATTGCCTGCCCAGCCGACAGAGGCTACCGGATCGGGCAAGGTTTGCACTTGCGGTATCCGCCGTTTTTGAGCTTCGACTTGGTGGAAGGCGGCCTGAACGGCCGGATTCTTCTGCAGTCCTTCGCGGATAACGTCGTCGAGTGTTAGTACGCCCGGCGGATTCCCCACGCCTTGTTGCGCGACCAAGACCTTGGCCTGCGCCTGGGACTTTGGACCATCGTCAGCGGCGAAGACCCAACTCGCAGATACCCACATCACGAACAGGAACAGCCCTAGTTTCTTCATGTGTTCACTCGTAATCTTGAATTCACGGTCGATCCAAATGCGCCGGGCATTTGGTATATCGAAAGTTCAGTAGCTTAGTGTTTGGGGACACAACTACGCGAGAGACAGAAAGGACGGGATCAAATCCGGAGTATTTGGCTGGAGAGTCGGTCGAACGCGGAAAAAGAACAGATGAGAGAACTTTCTGCGAATGCTCCAGATTCCAAATCTGCCGTCCCTGCGATTTCAGAAACGGGAATAACGCTCGCACCCGCAGGTACCTGTAATTGCACCGTTGCTTCTGGACGCGAGGTGGATACGTTGCAGCAATTCGCAGGGAGAAGAGCCTTACTTAGGATTTGATGCTGCTCCACACTACCGCTCGCGTGCATCATCATAGGACAATCTGGAGCGCAGTGTTGCGTTTTTCGATCATTCTGCTGCGCGCGAACACAGCGTGCGCACAGTGGCAGTGATCCCAGAACCATTAATGCTGCCAGCACCACCACAACGAATTGGAACTTTCGCGTCATCGTTTTAAGTTCAGGATATTCCGCTGAGTCACCCGCGTCTGTGACTCCGATCACAGTCGTATTCTTAGGCCAGCGTTTGTCTCTGGTGAGTGCACTTGGAATGCCAAAACACCGAGGCTATTTTTGTGCTACGGCCTACCAATCCGTTAGAAATTCTGGCCCCAGCTGCCTGAAATCAGGCAGTGCATGGCGCAAATCATCCGGTCAGGGACGCTCTGAGAACCCAGGTATCGGATTCACGCATTTGGGGGAGTGCCTCGTTTTCAGAGGTAGCGAGTTGTGCGGCTGCTCGGCTGCGAGGCGTCACTTCCGAGCCATCTGATTCGGCGGTACTCTTGCGGTGCTAGAATCCGGCACGTCAACATGGAAAGAAATCTCATCCGCATCTTGATTGCTGGAACGGCAGTGATTGGTGTGTCTGCGCTGCACTACCATACCGCCACCTCCCACCTGCTGATTCACCAACTTCTTCAGCGCGCCTATTACATACCTCTCGCGCTGTTTGCTATCTGGTACGGTTGGCGCGGCGGGCTGGTTGCGGCTACTTTCTGTGCGATCGTTTACATTCCTCATATCTGGATGGCATGGCACATGCATCCGGAGTTCAGTGCCTCCCAATACATTGAGATTGGGATGTTCTTCCCAATTGGATTCATGATCGGCATGCTCTCCGACCATGAGCGAGCGCAGCGCTATAAGGCGGAAGCCACGGCGCGACAATTGAGCGAGGTTTATAAGCAACTGCAAGACAGTTTTGAGCAACTCCGCCGGGCCGACCGCTTAACTGCGCTCGGCGAACTTGCCGCTGGACTTGCCCATGAAATACGCAATCCCCTGGGAGCCATTGAGGGCGCAGTGCAAATTCTTAGAAGACCGGCGCTTCCGGTGGCTACTCAAAACGAGTTCGGACAGTTGGCGGCTGGCGAAATCGAGCGCCTGAAGGAACTGATTAACAACGTTTTAAATTTCGGGCGTCCCAAACCTCTGCAAAAGATCGATACCTATCCCCGTGTCCTTGTCGATTCCGTCGTAAAGCTGGTCGGGGAGACCGCAAAGATGGCGGGGATTACTGTCAATGTGGACATTAGTGATTTGGATCGACCGATCCGAGTAGATGCGGATCAGATAAAACAGGTTCTGCTAAATCTTGGATTGAATGGCATTCAGGCCATGTCCGCCGGGGGTACTCTCACATACCGAACTAAGACGGGCGATGACTACGTTGAATTCGAAGTTGTGGATGAGGGGAAGGGCATTCCGGAGGGCGACCTGGAGAGGATATTCGATCCCTTCTACACTTCGCGCGCCGAGGGGACCGGCTTGGGTCTATCGATCGCCTACCGTATCGTTCACCAGCACCAAGGCCACATAAGCGTACAAAAAAATGAAATCCGTGGAATGACCTTTGTTGTAAGGTTGCCGGATTCGAGCTGTGACGCCAAGAAGGAGAGTGTATGACCCGCGGCCCGATCCTCATTGTGGATGATGACCCCGGACAACGCAGGATTGTTGAATTCTGGCTGCAGGAGGTTGGCTACACTGTTGTTACAGCCCCGGATGGGCTGAATGGCCTGAAGGCATTCCAACTGCACTCTCCCTCCCTCGTAATTACCGACATGCGCATGCCCCACATGTCGGGGCTGGATTTGATGGCAAAGGTCAAGGCAATCAATGATGACACCCCCGTCATCGTAATCACCGCGTTCGGTACGGTGTCTGATGCTGTGGATGCGATGCGACTCGGCGCCGCTGACTACATCTTGAAGCCGATCAATGCAGATGAGCTCAAGCTCAGTGTCAGTCGAATCTTCGAGAGACAGCAACTTGTCGACGAAAACCGGTATCTTCGAGATCTGGTCGGCTCCGAGTTGCAATTCTCTAGCATAATCGGGAATTCAAGGAAAATGCGAGACGTCTTCGCGGTTGCCACTCAAGTTGCCCGGCGTGACAGCACCGTCCTCATTACCGGCGAGAGCGGAACCGGCAAAGAAATACTTGCTAAGGCGATCCATCAAAACAGCTTGCGCGCTGGAAAACCGTTCATCACGGTAAATTGTGGGGCTCTCCCGGAGACACTCGTCGAGTCGGAACTCTTCGGACATACGAAAGGTGCATTTACCGGTGCGGCTGGCGAGCGGGCAGGAAAATTCGAAACTGCCAACGAGGGCACGATCTTCCTGGACGAGGTTGGAGAACTCCCCCTCGCCATGCAAGTAAAGTTATTACGCGTGCTGCAGGAGCGAGAGGTCGACAAACTCGGCAGTTCTCATCCGGTTAAGGTCAATGTCCGGATTATTGCGGCGACTAACCGAGATCTGAAGACCCAAGTGGAGGACGGCGATCTTCGCGAGGATCTTTACTATCGACTTAGTGTAATCACTATCCAGTTGCCGCCCCTTCGAGAACGCCGGGAAGATATTCCCGCTCTCATCGCCCATTTTCTCAGGCGCTTCGCGGAACGATACGAGACGACCCGACTGACAATCGGAGATGATGCGCTCGACGTGCTGCAAAAATACGATTGGCCCGGCAACATACGGGAGCTTGAAAATGTGATCGAGCGACTCTCGGTACTTGCCACAGGGAATGCGATCGGCGCTGCGGATCTACCGGCCGAAATCCGCGCCAACCGAAGCCGTATCGCTTCCATAGGGTTGAAGCTTCCTGACGAGGGGATAAGCCTCGAAGAAGTCGAGAAGGAAATTCTCGTGCAGGCACTTGAAAAACATCACTGGAACCAGACGCGTGCCTCCCGCTACTTGAACATAAGCAGAAAAACTCTCATTTATCGTATGGAAAAGTTTGGTCTAGTCGAACGTGGGGCCGCCGAGCACGAAGCGCCGAACAATGCAGAATGACCACTGCCTCAAAATGGCAGGCGAGTGCCCGAAATGCGTCATATCTGAGACTTCATTTTATGTTTTTGAGCTCAGATTAGGGGTATTCCGAGTGGAAGTCGGATTGCACCAGAACTTATCGAAACAGCAGCCTAACGGAGAGCCGACTTCCCCCAGAACGGCACCGCAAGGATGAGCAGCCCCCGATGCTCCTTTGCGGTGCTTTTTTCTCTGGAGTACTCACGGAATTAGTTTCCGTCATTGAACTCCCCTCCGTTGCAGAAGCCTTACATAGCTCTTGGTGCGCTAATCAGGACGCGCTGAATGACAGTTGAGTTTTCGTAGGCTGCACGGATCACGGCCGTTGCATCCGGCGAAAGTTGATCTTGATGGCGAGTTAGGAGCAACTGAAGATTGGTGTGGACTAGCATGGAAGGCGCCGTAAGCTCTCTCCGTAGTGCATCGAATGCAGCAGACAGCCGTCTGAAGTCGCGCTCGGTTCGATTCCTCTGCCATAGCAAAATACCCAAGCCGACACCAAAGACGAGGAACAGAGTGCGATAAGCCGCCATTACCAATGTCGGATGAAGCAGTTCGGCCAACCAATCACCGCCCCGCATGGTGGTATGCATTGCAACATCGATTAGCGACGCGCCGACCCCAAACAACACCCCAAAAATGACCTCTTTGTATTTTGTTCCGCGGCGAAGCATAGCCGTCCTTTCTTGCCCTCGGGATTCAGGGCACTTCAAGCAAGAGTCTCAACGTTTGGGCCTCCGCCATCGATCTGTGCGCCGCAAGAAGTCGACCTTGCCGAATTGGCATCGTAGTTGCATCTCTGAAAGGCGAGGCTGTCCCATGACCATCATCACGCCACCGGACAATGTCGTTGCCGTACAAACGTCGATGAGCTTTGATCGCACACTTGAATCTCTGCGCACGGAGCTGCCGCGCCGCGACTTTCGTATTTTATCGGAAGTCGATTTCAGCAGGGAGCTAGAGAGCCATATCGGAATATCCGCTACCCACTACATTGTGCTCATCGTTTGGCACCCATTCTCTGCCTACCAAGCCATACTAAGTGACCCCAATGGCGGACTAATGGTGCCGTTCAACCTTGCGGTGTACCAAAATGGTGGCGCAACCATTGTCGCGGCTCTCAACCAGCCGTCCCTTACGCGAGAAGCATCGCTCGGCGTTCGCGTACTTGGCCAAGAGATGAATCGGCGGGTCCGCGAAGTTCTGCTGCACCTCGGGACACATGAACAACACACCGATCCACGGGCGGCCGCTCGCAAAAGTACATTAAGTCGGTGACACCACTTCGGCTGAAATGAATCCGATCCTCTGGTGCAATGCCAGGAGTTCATCCTTCTACTTGAGTCTCTGGCACGGCGCTGGGAAGGGAACGGATTTTCCCTGATCGTGAGTTGTTCTGCAAATCCTTTGGCTAATCCTCGCAGGACAAAAATCATTCCCCTCGAAAATGGTTCTCTTCCAAAAGATCAAAAGGGATTTATCGAGCTGTTGAAAACAAAGGAGATCGAGTGAGAACCTCTTCCATAACACGAAAGAAGGTCGTGCTAATTTATTGAAATTGGTGGACCTGATCGGGATCGAACCGACGACCTCTTCCATGCCATTTCTTCTCAAAAACGTAACCAGTTGATTTATAAGGCCCTGGTCGCCCTCTAAGGCCCTGTAAACCGCCCAAAATCGGCTTATTGTTCCCTTATTGTTCCCAGATTTGGGACTTGTTCCCAGATTACCAGCGATACCAGGTCCGCAGGTTTGGGTCTGATCGAGATGCGTAATGGACGCTATTTGGTTTGTCAATTTAGTTCTTTTATGGAACCGTATCGACAGCCTGAGTTCAACTAGATCTTCATTTGCGCTCAGGTAAGCAGCCTCGAATCCCATTAGTCGTAGAAACGGCAAATCTCGTTCGCATGTGGGCAATTCCGATCACCTTCATCAGCGCGGGCAGATTCGGGGCTTTGGCTTCATCAGGAGAAGTATTCGTATTTAGCGAGGCGCTCCTTACAAATCTCCAATTCCACATCCCTGAACAATTGCCGTTTGGGGTTATCGTGCATAGGCGTCGACTCAGTCAAGCGTTTAGTCGAGAAACCGATCCCATGCCGACCTCTTACTATTCACACGTCGTATGAAGTTCCCAATAGAGTTCCAGTGCCATTCCACGACCCTACACCCGGCGAGTTCAGGCGGTATCGCCCCTTTGTTGTTCCTATGAATGTGTATCCCAAGTAGCGGTAAGTCTTCTTCATAAGCGCACTGGATTTCCCATCGGGCACCTTCCGCTCGCCATGTCTTCTTGCTAAGGAGAGCTACGAATCCGTGGCACTGCTTGATCTTGTCACGGCATCGCGTCTTCCACTTGGAGTCGAAGGGCTCCTGAAGCGACATGTCTCGAAATTCGAAAGGTGTATCGCTGTTTTTTGCCTGCCCAACGAACAAATCTCTAAACCGCATGTCCTCAGCCGCAAAGCTAATGAAAAGTTTTAGTGCCATGTTCGCTCCGGACCTATATGTTGTCGTAGGTCCATTCCGTTTCTGATCGTAGAGCTAAAGGTGCTTTTCCTTAACTAGTCGCCAGTATTGAAAACCCACGGCGGTCAACCGGCATGATTTGGAATTCATGGCCGCAAAATACATGTGTTCTTCATTCACCGGCACTACCAAGCCCACGCTGACAAATCTTTGAAGATCTTTCATTATTGCCACTCGTTTCGGATCGGCGGTCGGTTCAGTGAACTCATAGGAAGGGTCAAGCTTGTGCTCGTCCTGTGGTCTGGGAAAATACTCAATCAATTTCCTAAGCGTCGCGTGTGACACAGGCGGCGTAATAGTTCTGAGGGATGTGAAGCGAGTTACGTTCGTTTTGAATATTGGCCGTTGGTCCCATGGCCCTAAGGCTTGATCGACATAGGCGTAGATGCCGCCAGGGGTTATGTGGCCTCGTAAATCTGCCGCGCCGCCTTGTAGAGCACTGACGACGAGCGCGGTGAAGACACCACAGCCATTTATCTCCAGAGCTGATTCCGAATCTCGGCTAGCTGTCAGTACAGATAAACCTTCTGAGAGCTGGGCGACATTACTTCCTGTAATCGTCGGAGACCCGAATGCACCAGAATGACAGCAATCAAGGATGATAATTTTGTCCTTCGCTTTGGAGTGATTCGCTAGGTTGAGGATGTCATCCATTGAAACGCCTTCATCATATTTCTTGAAGTCCGTCGTGACAATAAAGCCGCCAAGACTTGTGATCAGGCCGTGCCCCGAAAAGTACAGCAGCGCAATATCCGGATCGCCAGAAAATAGAGTCTCGATTTCGCCTCTAAGCCTTGACCTTGTGACGGCTTCGCCGGGCGAGGTTATGAGTTTGATTCCGAAATTGGGTGCGCCATCACCATGGGTGGCGAAAATGTTGCTGATCGCAACTGCGTCGTTAACGCACCCGCGCAGCGGAGCGTTCGGATAGTCATTAATACCGACGACAAGGGCTTTTCTCATGGTGTGTGTCAAAGCTTCTCGATGAAGGATTCAAGGTTATCCCAACTCCAGATGTTTACGCGTCTGCCATTCAGTGATGACGGAAGCCCTGGGCGGTCGCCGTTGATCCACATCAGCATGGTAGGTATTGCTTCTTCATCAGCACACTTTATTTCCCAGAGCTCTCCGTCTGCTTTGGCCGTGTTCTTCGAAATCAGCGCGATAGCGCCGTCGCACCCCTTAACCCGCGCTCTACAGTTTGTTTTCCATTGTGCATCCCAAGGTTCTTTAACTGACATATCTATAAAGTCGAATGGAGTTTTCGCGTGCTTTGCCTGCCCGACAAGGAAGTCCCGATAGGTTTTGTCTTCAACCGCAAATGCAATGAAGATTCGTTTCTTAGCCATGTTCTATCCTCTCGTGTTGTACTGACATATTTCCAAAATCCAATAGTTCGTCGCAATTCGCCGGACGAACCAACCGCTAACTAATCCTTTGCCAAGAATTTGACCTTTACCGGCTCTTTCACTTTCTTCTTGGCCTCGAAGGAGACCCGCTCGCCATCACGAGTCTTGAACTTTACGGGTACTTCTTCACGGACGGTGCGATGAGCCTCAAACTGCACTTTATGTTTCTTGTTTGCCATTTCTGCCTTCTTTTCAGAGTTGCGTATGACTTCGTAAATCGGTATTATCACTAAAATACAACCCGTCGCCATTATGCGATGGTCAAAGCTACGAGGTCAACACTTTTTTACAATGGGTTGGAAATTAGATGGATGACACGCAGATTGATCTAAAGAAATTGGGTGCCAAGATCCGCTTTCTGCGGCAGGGGAAGGACTGGGCCTTGGCTGACTTGGCCGAAAAGTCCGGAGTTTCAAAGGCCTATATTTCAGATTTGGAAAACGGGGCAGCAGGCAAGCCGAATATCCAGTACGTTTTCAATATTGCAGTGGCACTCGATGTCACGCTGGACGACCTGCTGAAGGATGCCACAGCGAAGGAGCAGCGAGCGAAGCGGCGGTCATCTGGCGACTTACCACCCGGATTAGCGGAGCTTCAACAGGAGCTTGCTCTTTCCGATGACGCGCTTTCGCAGGCTGATGTGGAGATGCTTGCGCAAGTGAACTTTAGGGGAAACAGGCCAAGAGACAAAGAAGGGTGGCGGTTCGTGCTTCAGGCCATAAGAATGGCTGGTGAACGAAGCCGTCAAAAATAGAGATGGATACTCTACGCATCGGTGGTCGGCGTTATTCTGACCCCGACATTATTTCGCTTTGTAGGCAGAGCGGAGAACTGATTGATCCGCGTTCGACGGTCGTGAATTTGGCTCGCTCTCTGACCGAAAAAGCCAACAGGTTTTTGGGACTGCCTGACGATCCGTTGGAGCGATTGAAAATCATTGCCTCCCTCAATCGCATCAAGATCCTGCCGATGGACATGGACCAGGTGCGCAGCGAAAAACGAGATGCGGCACTGTACCCAACTCCCTCGGGGTGGACTGTTCTCTATAATCCGAATCGCCTTCGGGCTCGGATCGTCTTCACTATTGCACACGAGATCGTCCACACGTTTTTCCCCAACAGCACGAGCGGTGCTCGGTTCAGGGCGATTACGAATCCGAGTTCAAGGGAGGCGAACGAACTTGAACTCCTGTGTCACTTGGGTGCTTCGGAGTTAGTAATGCCGCTGGATCAGTTTCAACGACGAGCAAACGGGAGATTCGGCCTGTCCGCTGTTGAAACATTGGCTTCTTACTTTGGCACATCCTTCGAAGCAACTGTCTATCGACTCGCAACGGCTCATCCCGGTTTTGCGGTTGCCGGGATGTTGAAGTACCGTTTAACGAAGGATGAAGAAAGAAGACTTACGAAGGCGGCAAATCAGGGCCTTCTGTTCTCGAAGGTCCCAACGCTTCGATCACAACCTGCGGAACGCAAGTATCGACGTCAATCTGTGCATCTCTCGCCTGCTTGTCGCGAAGAGGAATACACAATCCGTTTTAATAAGTCGTTTGATCCGAGTTCAGTGGTGTACAAGGCCCGTGAGGGCGGAATACACAGCGGCGTGGAAAACCTTCCTAACTTGGCGAACGTGAGCGGACAAATTGAGGCAATGCTTTGCCCCTATCAAGGTGACAACGCAGGCGAGGAATTTGGGGACGTGTTTTTCTTTTGGGAGGAGCTCATCGAGCGCCTCTAAGGTGCGATATTTTGCTGCAGGATCGGCGAAGATTTGGGACGCGACGGCTGTGGCCAGCGAAACTTGCCGATGGCCTTGAATTTGCTGATGCTAAGAGCCCCTCGTTCATTTCGTGCTTTAGACCCGGGTGCGGAAAGCGCGGTAAGAACTGCGGTACGTTCCGCTTCATGGATCTCGACGGCGTCAAAGTTCTCGTCCAAGAGAACCATCAAGACGGCATCCCAATCCTTCGTAATATCTATTGAGCCCAGGCGCTGCCCTGGTTTGCAGTTGGGAAGTAGACACCGTCCCTTGATCTGCAGCCGACTTATTATTCCGTTGCGCCGTTCAAGCGCGTCATATCCTGCCTGTCGCGCAGGCGTCAGCTCAACACCAAGAACGCGGGCGGCTTCGTACTCAGCCACTTCGCCAGTTATGCCAAGAGGCTTTCCCGTCAACGTGCGGTATTGCTGAGCGAGCTTTTTTGCTCTGCTCAGAATCTGGATGATGCGTGGGTCTTGCGCCATACCTCGGTTCCTTTGATCCTTAATTGCCAGAGTTGCGTCGCGCACAGTCAATGCCTTCATCAGTGACACGGCCACAGGGTGCGGTGGGTGTTCAGAAGTCCATCACCGGCGACGAAGGAAACAGTCGAGCGGTTTGAGGCTCTTCGTTGGATACGTGAGTGAAGCCGGAGCTTGCGCGCTATTTCTTCTGACTGCCCAGAAAGGTCACAACATGCCCTCTGAGCGCCGCTACGAAACGCTTAAAGTTAAGGTCTTCTGCAGGTTGAGTAATCTGGGTACGCGGAGAATTCGTGGCCATGACCAGACAGGCAGCACTATAGACGCGTTCAAGCACCAAGCGTCGAGCCAGCAGCTCATAACGTTTGCTGTATGACGCCTTCTGGAATACCGGATCTACCTTGAAGTATGGCTCCTTGTTGCGCACTGGCGTCTTCACTCGGCCGCAGTCTTCCAGCAGGAAAAAGTAGCCAAGGAAGGGGGCAGGAGTTTTGCCGAACCTTCCCTCCCGGAATGCGACCCAAATATCCGTCGCGCTGCCTATGGCCTCTTCAGACCGGTTATTAAAGTTGTTGCCAAAGGACGGACCAACCTGGGATTTGAATTCCATCGCGGTGACGAGCTGGCCACCAGACACCACAATCAGATCCCACTTTTTTTCCGCGCGATAATAACCGGGAAGCTCCAGCGCCGTGCGCGTTTTCACATCAAGTTTTTTCAGCCCGGCATCGGACAGGATGTCAGCAACAAGGACCTCCATAGCGCCCATTTGCGCGCCGCCTGTGACTTCGCCGCGCGTTCCAGCATCGATCTTGCCACCTTCAATCTGTTTTTCCTTGTTCTTTCCACGCGCGTCCCAGTAGCTTTGAACGGCTTCCTGTAATCGTTTATCGATGTCCAAGTGCTGTCTCCATCTCCTGTTCGTCGATTCCATATATCTCAAGAGCGATCTGCGTTGCGCGCTTCCTGTCACGCAGGCGGAAAGCTTTCGCCAGTTCTTTCGCCTGGTCTTTCGATATTGACCCAGGAGGCGGGACGCGAATCCGTCGCAGATATTGCGCCTGAAAGCGCAGATAACCGCCGCGCATGCGGACGCCGTAGGACTCAACAAAGAACTGCCCGACCGCCGACATCAGCAGTCCGCCGAGTACCTCGAGATCCCATTCATCCGACTGAATGAAATAAAGATTATGGTGCGGATAGGTTTCGCCGCTGTCGAGAACCGGGTCGAGCACGTTCTTGATGTCCGCGATGTAGAGCTTGGGCTTGGCCGTAAGGGTATGTGTCACGCGGTCGATGGTCTTGTACCAGCTGCGAAGATTCTTTGCGGCGGTATGACGTTTTTTCAAGGCCACCGCGTGCTTCTCGAAATACGCTTGCAGCCGAGTGAATTTGTCCAGACTGACCAACCCATCGCTGTTCCAGGGATCTACCAGGTAGTGCCCGGACCAATCCATCTTTCCGCCGATGATATCCTTGACCAGAGCTAGCTTGAGAAGACGGGACGGTTCGACGAGGTGTTTGTCTTTAGTGATAAAAACGCTGTCGTTGCCAGTCGCAACACCGATGCCCACTTTCGCATTGACCTCGAGTGCCGGGAAACGCTCTTCTAGTCGGCGGAGAAGCGCGAGCTGCTCAGGTGAATGACAGGGCCACGGGTCTGTGCCCTTGAACCACGTTTCAACGCGGGCAACACGAAGCCCTTCGGCAACGACCATCGGCTTTGCGTCCTTAGCCGCCTCCAGTGCTGCCGAAAGTGTTGTTGGTAGGACGTGCTCGACTTCCGGTCCGGCGCTAGCCACGACTGCTGATCCTTGCTTCTGGCAGCGGATGACGGTGATAGCAGGGTAGGCGTCTACTTCATCATGAAATGCGTCCGCATTGTGCATCTCAAGGACGACATCGACTGAGTAGGCGGAAGTTACCAGTTCGCGTAGCTCGGCACCGTACTGGTTTCGCATCCAGCGGTCAGCGCAGATGAACGCACACGTACCTCCTTCTCTCAGTTGCCTGAGAGCCGCTTCAAAGAACGCGACATACAGATCTGCCCGACCCCGCATCGTTGGATAGGCGGCGCGGTAAATCGTGGCGATCTCTTCCGGAATGTCCTCGAGCCGCACGTACGGTGGATTGCCGATGACATAATTCGCTTCCACAGTCGTTGAATCGAAAAGATAATCGCCCGTCCGGACCCATGCACCCGCAAGACGCTCGGCTAACGGCCGTTTCAGGCCGTGCTTCTTTAAAATAGTTGCAGCCAATCCACGCGCGTGCTCAGCGCTCGCGTCGTCGAGTTCGTAGGCAATCAACGCGCTCCCGCAGTCCGAAAGCGGCCGCTTAAACCTGCGGCACGATTCCGCCAGGCGTTCAATCATGGGACCGAGAAAGGCCCCGTTCCCCGCCGCCGGCTCCACTGCGACCGCATCCGCGAGATTTGTTTCTGACTTGTAGTCCGCAAGGTCCAGCAGCAGCTCCACCACCCACCGTTTGGTGTAAACGACACCTTTAAACTCAAGTGTGGCGAGCTGAGGAGTTCGCGTTGGCACCAATAGTGGCAACTGAATCGCTCGCGATGATCGCAACGCTATCGGGCTCTGCCCCACTAGCACCTCAAAGTGTTATTGTTTCTTCTTACCGATACGCCATAAATGTTATTACCGATGGTATCCGGCAATCGAAATGCTTGCAACGGCCTTCAACGCACTCGTAGCATCATGCGTCGGATTTTCGCCAGACGCCAATTTTGATCGCAGGACGTGGAGCAATACATGGATTCAGCAAACGCACGCGGAGCGCTTTGGAATCGATGGGACCGGCACATCCATGCTCCCGGCACGATTCTGAGCGACCAATATAAAGGTTCAGACCCCTGGGAAGAGTTCCTCTCCCGCATTGAGAAGTCCGATCCGCCAATCAGAGCGAAAACGTGACCAAAGTTGATCCTCTCAAACGGATTACGCTGCTTTACCACTTTACGGATCGCCGAAATCTTCCGCTGATCCGAGAACATGGCGGGCTTTACCCTTTAGCAAGACTTCGAAAAAAGAAGATTGAAGTTCCAGCGCCGGGCGGCAACGAGTGGAGCCGCGACGCCGACGGTATGAAAGGGATGGACGCATACGTTCATCTTTGTTTCCGGGCTACGCATCCGATGGAGTATGTAGCCCGCGCGGATGGCCGGATTGGAGACACGATCTTCTTGCAGATCCATCCGGATGTGTTGCTGTGGGACGGCGTCAAATTCACGGCGGACGTATCGAACAAGGCGGGGGTGGAAATCCATACTATGGAAGAAGCGAGGAAGATCATCGATTTTGAAGTGCTCTACACGCGCACCGATTGGAGCGACGAAGCCGTCCAGAAGCGGCTGCAACGGGCGGAAAAGTACGAAATACTTGTGCCGAAGAAAATTCCACTCGATCTGATAAGGAATCTTCCTAATGGCTGAACGGCCCGTCTTTATACCGCAACAAGGTACTCAGGAGCTGGTACGGGAAGAGTATTTCAATATTGTCTGGAGCCCCGGCTTTGCCCCGGTGCAGAAAAAGAAGAACATCATCGCCTTGCATGAGGCCGCCGCGCGGGCTGGCTATAACCCGCTACTGGAGATCTCTTCGAAGTCGGAAGAGAAGCTGGGTCAACATTTAAGCGCTTTCCATCTTAAAGTCCGCGAAGCGGGCATGGAGGAAATAAAGCTGGAATCTGCTTTTCAGGGCAGCAAAGTATTTGAGAAAGGCGGCCCTTATACGGACCTTTATATGGCTGAGGGCAAGGAGGCCAAACGCGATCCGCGCTTACAGGAATCAGGGAAGCTTATCGGCTTCGAATTCAATGGTTTTTCCTTCCCGCTCGAACCCAAGACAATCTTCTACGACTGGCTTTACATCAATGCGATCTATCCGCACCGTGATTGGCTTGAGCGTCTCTACAAGTACGCAGGGTTTACGGATATCGAATTCAACCCGTCCAAGTCCATCAACTGCCAGGCACGCTCTTGTGCATTATTTGTGTCTCTCAGGAAGAACAATCAATTGCAGCAGGCGGTTGCGTCGCCGCAGGAGTTCACGAGACTCATCGCTCACTATGACTACCACCCGCAGCTGAGAAACGGGGACGCCCAAGATGCATTTTTCTAGCGTCATAAGGAACTTGGCTCACCCTTCTTGATATCCAGTTCAGTGATCGATGAGAGAACGGAATTCTCCCAAATCGTTGAGCAAACTATCTCACCATCGGTCTCGAACCAGTGCGTCGCTCCCGGCATCAAGGCGAGATCAATCGGATTTTCGGCCATGGGATTGTGGTAAACCTCAAGCTCCTGGCACCAAGCCTCGCCTTCATTCCATAAGACGGCATACTCCTCGCTCAAGACATCCAACTTGAAATGAATCGCTTCCAGCGCTCCGGGAGTGCGGTCGAACAATATGCCTTCCCGCACCATGGTCAGTCCTGGCGGCCGCCATCCCGCGAGAAAGCCCATCCGATTGAATTTTCCAAGCGTGGCCGCGTGCTGAAGATCACACCGGAAAGATGGGAAATAGCGGGATCGCGGAAAAGACCTGTGGGGATCTGGACTTCGCCCAGCAGTGTGTTCACGGTAGAACCGACTGCTCTAGGGCCGTCCGGACCATGCACGATTTTGGGATTTACGCCATAGAGATAAGATGGCAGCGCCTCCCTGCTCCAAACCATCGAACTTGGCGCATGAAAATCTGCAATTGCGAGGGCAAACGGTTTTCCCTGCACGTGCGAAAGCTTTTCGTACTCCCTCTGAAGCTTGCTCCGCAGGGTTTTGGCGAAGCGGGCAGTTGGTGATCCCAGCAGCTGCTCTTCACGCACCTCGGGGGCGAATGTCGGAAAAGTAAGTCCCTGAACGCGAGCTTCCTTAGGATTCGCTGTCACCGCCTCGACCTAGCACTGGTGCCCGGCGCGTTCAATGAAAAAATCAGGTGAATCATGATCCTACGAAACTGAAATTCCTTGCTCACGAAAAGCCGCAAGCAGATAGAGCTCGAACAAACGGGAATCGAAGTTCGTTGTCTGGAGATCCGATACGAAATTGTCATCAGGATTGGGCATCGCGAGGTAAACCTCGCCAACTGCCATCAGGGCGGGATAGTGCGTCAGGGTGCGCGTGAGAAGCTTGAAGTGCCCACCCAGCTCTTTGGTAGCAGCCTGCAGGAGATGTTTTCGTTTCTTCGCGCCCGTGGGTAGCGGCTCGGCATCGTCCTCCAGTCGTAACTCGCTAGTCAATTCCGCAAGGGCTGCATCAATGATTCTGCAATCCGCTTTTGTTCCAGGTACGAACAAAGCAATGGTCCGTCCGGCGACGCAATACTACGATCTCGAAAGTTTGCGCGTACGGATTGACCAGAAGTGCACCAACGCTCCTGCCGTCTCGGGATTTCCATCCAGACTTAAAGAGGACGGGGCCAAAGTTCGGACCAGTCGGAAGCGATAGCGCATAGAGGTTAAATTCGCGCCCGGAAATTGGAACGACCAGCATGACGCTCTTAAGGCTACTCACAAACAGTGCAAAATCTTTGAACTGCTCATAAACAGCGGGCGTAATGATTGGCGTCGAGGCTGGGATCGAAACGGACTGAACTAATTAGGGAGATGTTTTCGATGGATCGCCCGACACTTCCGCGATTCTCATGGTGACCGCAGTCACGCGCCCAATGATCTCAGCATCAACGGGATAGTGTAGCTGCCGAACTGGTTTGTGCGACTGTGGGCTGGGGATGAGGGTCAAGCGGCTGCCGTCGAGCTGGCACCAACTGCACGCGTAGCTTTCCCGTAGTTCCAGGAAATAAATAGGGCGCTCGAATTCATTTTGCCAATTGCCCCCCTCGATCTTCTTCTGACGAGGATCGATTTGGACAAATGATCCAGGTCGGATCAGGGGGTACAGTGTGCGATTTTCCAGCCCAATATAACCACAGAGCGTATTCCTGGAACCCAATTGACGCAGGAGGGATACAGGAACCTCGCCCCAGTTTTCAAACATCTGGTGGACCAGATTGGTACGCTCGAGTACCACTTTGTCACGGAGTTCGAGTGGCGCCGGGAACGTTCCGCCAGTTTCTCGCAAGGTTGGTCCCACCAGGTGGGTGCGTGGGAGTCTCAAAGGGCTCGCCTCTGCACCGATTTCGCTGAAGAAGATACCGAAAAGCGCGAGAATTTCGTCATAGTCCCGTTCGTAGATGCGGCTCAGACTGTAGAGCTTGTAAATACTCGGAGTGAACTCGCCGTTCTCCACCTGAGCAAGCCATGAATCAGATATGCGATATTCCTGGCTGCCTCTCTCTTGGGCAATTTGTTGGCTGAGCTTTTCGACCTCACGCGTGGAAAGCCGCACCCGAAGGCGTTCGGCTTTGAGGCGTTTACCAGCTTCCGGACTTGGCGCCGGGGTCATGGGGCAGATATCGTACGCGGGATTCGCGCAAATTGTCCAGCAACATGGATCTTGTTCGAAAATCCGAACAACGTGCTCGTCGGCGCTTTCCAGAGTCAGTGAACTGGATAATCGTTCAAAGCGCCCGTAATTCCGGCCGTCTTGGATCTTACGTCCATTCTCGCAGCAATATGCATGTGGTTCTCCTCCCGGCTGCATTCAGCGGACTGCCCGTAAATATGGGCATCTCCTATTTCTTTGTGATGGGGTCAAAATGTCGGAGCTATACAGGACTCATCTGCTGCGGGCAGGTCCGCCGACAATTCTCGTTAACGGAGGCAGACGAGAGCGACTCTACTGCCTTTGCAAAGGCCGGGCACGCAGAAATCCAGTTAAGGGCGTGCCGGTGCCGACCAAGGCCGAACAGCGAAACATTCTCGTGGATCGTGTGAAAGCGATCCTGGAGACCAGAAGTCTAACCCTCCACAAAGTTTCACGGCGATCGGCGGAGCTGTATGGGTCCTCAACGCACTACTTTCTACCGCACAATTTCTATCACGCACTGAGGCGCGGGTCGTTCAGCCCTGCCTTACATCAGCTTTGTGCCCTGAGCCGGATCACGGGCTACGACTTGATGGATTGGCTGCGCGTGTTTGGTTTTGCTCCGGAGAAGATACCGGAATTGCAACTTTCGTTGCCTTCAAAACGCACGATTCTGCTGGATTCCTCGTTGGATGATGGCAATTCCTGGGTGCCATGGTTTCGGAATGTTACTGGCGAGCCTCCGCCCAGAGGGATCGTACCCCTCGGGCAGTTGGTGGGGTTTTCTTCCTTCAGGCGCTTGGAGTCTTTAACCAGGTCAGATGACCGGGATTTCTTATATGCGAAGGTTGGTCGTCAGGATGCACTCGCATTTCCAGAGCTGCTACCTGGCAGCATTGTACGTGTAAATCCGCAGATATCGGATGGTCTGTTGCAGGGGGAAAAGGGAAGAACGTTGAAGAGTGTTTTTCTGATTGAGCACAGCAAGGGACTCTGGTGTTGCCGAGTACACGTTTCGGAGACAGGCCGCATCGTCCCAATCAGCGATCAACTTCCGTACGCACACATTGAGTTTCAAGTGCCCCGTGATATGCGGGTCCTCGGAATTGTTGACATGGAGATCCGGCGAACTCATGCCTTTGCGGAGCCGGATGTTCCGGAGGAGTTGGCGAACGCCTGGAAACCGGAGCGAATTGATCGGCAGCATGGAGGATTGGGGCCTCTGCTGCGTCGAACGAGAAGGCAAGCGGCATTATCGTTCCGAGAGGCTTCGACGAGGAGTCGAAGACTTGCCGATCTTCTGGGCGACGAACGGTACTTTGCCTCACCTGGCTCTCTCTCTGATTATGAGGTGGCAGACGATCCGCCCCGCCATTTCCACAAGGTAATTACGCTATGTGCACTCTATGGAATTCGATTTCTCGACCTGATTGCTGCCGCGGGGATCAACATGGAGGAAATGGGTCGGGATGCGATTCCTAACGCAGGCCTCACTGCTATGGGTCTCACCAAGGTGAGCAGCGATTTCGCTGCTGTCAAATTCGCGGATCATGATCCAGATTTAACTCGGCTGATGGCTCAATTCAAAGAGCTACCCTTTTTCCTTCGAGGATCGCTGGAAACGCTCTCGGGCATTAAGGAACTTTCGATTCGCGACTTCTTTTGGACTGGGACTAAGAGCAGGCTTTTTTATCCATCTCTGCGAGGCGCTCTGTTGATCATCGTGAATCGACACAAAAAGAAACCATTTCGTTCAATCACGTTGCAGCAATGGCAGCAACCGCTGTACATGCTCGTCAGGCGTGACGGGACGTATTTTTGTGCTTCCTGCTCTCTGGATGAGGGAATACTGGTTATTCATGCGAATCAGCCGGACTCTCAACAATCCGAGCGGGTAAGAAATCACAATGATGTCGAGGTTATTGGAGAAGTCGTGACGATCGTTAGGAGGATTCCATGAATACTGACGATTTGGCGAACGCTGAGCGAATTGGCGGGACGATTTGATTCTTTGCTCTTGGCCAAGAATTCCTCTCTGTTGAGCCAAAGGCGAACATTCGAGATGCTTGCTGGTCAACTTCGCGAGTGCCGAACTAAGCTCGATGGTCAGGGGCCTTCCTCAGTCTGCGATGCGCAAACATCTGCCATCATCCTGGTTGCCGGAACAATATCGATGGCTTGCGGAGCAAATTCGGCCATTTCTCGGCTGGCATCTCGGTAGTTTCCTGTGCGTGACCGCGGGGAGCGTCCTGGGGCTTCTATCGCCGTTCGTTCTCAAGTGGCTCATCGATCAAGCGCTCCCCAAAAGGAATCTGGGGCTTCTCGCCGGTCTCGCTGTTGTGTTCTTTATCACTTACGAAGGCAGAACGCTGCTCACAAGCTGCGGGGCTTATCTCAACCTGAACGCTTCGCAGCGGCTGAACCTTGCATTGAGCATGAGAGTGCTCCGGCATCTTAATCTGCTCTCTGCGAGTTATTACGAGAGCACCGCCGTGGGCACGGCAATTTATCCGCTCAAACAGCCCGTCGAGGAAATCGCCTATTTCGGCTCAGACCTGCTTCCTGCGATACTGCGCTTGTTCTTGACGGGTGTCTTTACGCTGTTCGCGATGTTTATGTTGAGTCCGATGCTGACGGTCACTGTCCTTCCGCTCATTCCCGCCTTTTTAATTGCGCGGCTATATTTCCGGACGAGGTTGGGTTCGGATTCCGACGCGGTGCAATGCAGACGGCTTGTTTGGAGCACTTTCCTGGAAGAGCATCTTTCCGCCATTGTCCCGATCCAATTGCTCAGACAGCAACGACAGCAGGAGAGGAAGGCATTTCGCTTGCTGGCAAGTACCGCACGCTCCGAACAAAAACTCTTCAGGACCGGCATTCGCTTCACCGTATTTACGTCGCTGGCCGTAGTCCTGGCCATGACATGGGTAATCGGCTGCGGAGGATGGAGCGTCCTGTCTGGAACCCTGACTGTTGGAGGTCTGGTGGCATTCTACGGTTTCGTGACGCAGCTCTTTGAGCCTCTTAGTTCTGCCGCCGAACTATATGCGCGAGCGCAGAAAACATTCGCCAGTATGCGATACGTGCAGTCTGTGTTGGCCCTGCGTCCCGCTATTACGGATTCGCCCGGTGCGGCTGTGTTATCGCAAGAGCACACGTGGCAAGTCGATTTTCACAACGTTGAGTTTGGATATCAGAGACAGAAGAACATGCTCCGAATTCCGTCCCTCCGAATCTGTTCCGGAGAGCAGATCGCAATCGTCGGCGAGAACGGTGCTGGGAAAAGCACGCTGGTCAAGCTCCTTGCACGTGTCTATGATGCGGATTCCGGGTCAGTGTCCATTGGAGGCTGGGATGTGCGGAGTATCCAACTGGACAGCCTTCGCCGCTTCGTTGCCTATTTGCCGCGCGATCCGGTTCTGTTTGACGGAGCAATTGCTCGCAATCTGCGTTTTGTTAAACCATCGGCATCAGATGATGAGTTGTGGAGAGCCCTTGGCTGCACCGAATTATCTTCGTTTATTGCACAACTTCCCGATGGTATCGATCAGGGAATCGGGCCGGGAGGCTGCCAACTTTCAGGCGGCCAGCGCCAACGCCTGGCCATCGCGCGAACACTCCTCGCGAGGCCGCGAATAGTTGTTTTGGACGAAGCGACTTCATGCCTTGACCCACTCGCCGAAGAAACGGTGATTCGCAATCTACGACACGAGCTTCCCACCTCCACTCTCATTGTGATTTCACATCGCATTTCAACGGTATCGAATTTTGATCGAGTATTGGCGCTCGCCGATGGACAGATCCTGCATGACGGACGCGTTGGATCTTTCGGATTTAGATCCGGTACGGCTTCGACCTGTGACCGCTAACCAAGAGCCGCTCAGAAGAGAAACCCCTCCATCTATATTCTTAGGGAAGAGAAAGTCCCGGCTCTCTCAGCACCGACGCGTACTATGTGGTTGCGTTGAAGCACATCATGTAGAGAATGCGAACGTCGCTCGTTGTTTTAATCGCGAACAAAGCTATACATATTGTTGATCCATACCCAGATTCCTTCCCAGTCGGCGCATTCGCGAACAAACTTCACACCCTGTAGCTCTTCAGTCCACTTAAATGGCACATTGGCCCGTGGGAAAGCATCCGGCGCTAAAGGCTGAGCGAATCATGTATCGAGTTCCAGGCGGCGTTCGCAGCACACGAAATGATGATGGTGGGGTTTTGCTCGATCTCGAGCGGGGCAAGCTCCTTCGTTTAAATTCGACGGGTGCCTTGATTTTCGAATGGCTACGCGAAGGACAGAGCGAATCGCAGATTGCCACCAGGATCAGCGAAGACTGGGGAGTCTCACGAGAAACGGTCGAGAACGATCTTGTTAAGTTTCTAGGATTGTTGAAGCAGCAACACTTGCTTCTTTGAGAGCGGGTGGGAGAACCGTCGATGAGTCACTTATCGGAAGAATGCGACGACCGGGGCTTGAGCCTACCTGGCACGAATTGTGTGACCCACCCTGTGATCTTGTTGCGCCGGTCTGGATCGGAATTGTTGACATTCCGTCGAGGGCCACGATCAGAGCTTCCAAGAATCGTCCTTTCCGGGCGACAGCAAGTAGCCGAGAGTGTGAATCAGGACGTACGAAGTCAACTCGGAATCGCCGCCTATTCTCTGTTCACGATTAAGGTGCCGGCATCCGATCCGAGTCCTGGCACTTACGAGGTGATGGAGGCCAGGGAGGATGTCAGTTGCGCTCCCATGGACTGCGCATGGATGCCGGTCGAGCACATCGAAAGTGAAAACTTCAATGAAGAAGATTCCTCTGCGGTCTCAGCGGCTATTCGAGAGATGCGCTCCTATGCACGAGGGTGGGCGATCGGCCCATTTGGAAAGCCGGGTTGGTTGGAGGACCTCCTGTGTTGGGTGCAGAAGGAGATCGAGCCGCGTGGACTCCGGTTGAGTGGGGATCTTCGCCAGTTCAATCCCTGCCCAATGTGTGCGCTATTGCGAATGGAAACGAACGGTTCTGCTGTTTGGTTCAAGGCAGTGGACGAGACGAACGTGCGAGAGGTTTCAATTGCGACCGCACTGGCGCGAGAACTGCCTGTTTATGTTCCCAGCGTCATCGCAACGCATCCTTCTCTCCATGGCTGGCTTACGACAGAGTGCGAAGGCTTGACACTGAGCGAAATCGACAGTGCTAGTGCGTGGGAAGAGGCAGCAGAGGCAATTGCCAAGCTTCAAATTGAGTCTCGAGGAAAAATCGATGAACTCTTGAATGCAGGATGCAGGGATCTGAGGATCGAAGAACTGCTAAGACAAGCCGACGCCTTCATGGAGGTCATGGCGGAGCTGATGGAACGGCAGGAGAAGGTTTCTCCACCAGCGCTGACGAAGAAGGAAGTGATCGCGCTCGGAGCCAGCATCAAGCAAGCCATCACGGATTGGCCCAAACTCAACATTCCTGACGGACTGGGACATCTGGATATAAGTCCGCATAACATTATCGTCTCGCCGGATCGTTGCGTCTTTCTTGATTGGGGCGAAGCCTATGTGGGGCCTCCATTCCTCACGCTCGATTTTCTTCGCGGCCATTTCCGGCAGTCAGCGATCTCAGAAGGTGGCCTGGATTTCACGCTTGTAACGAGATACAGGAAGCAATGGGAATTCATACTCCCGGTCGCCGTGGTCACGGAAGGACTGGAAATCGCACAGCTTCTCGCTCCCTTCGCATATGCCCTTGGCATGGACCATTGGCGCGACCGTGAAAAGGTCTTCAGCTCCGAGAATGCGGGGTACTTCCGCAGCCTGATTCGCCGGATGCACCGCGAGAGCCGGAAGCTGCAAGAACGGAGACGCGCATGCCTCAACTCCTAGTCTGCCCGCCCCACTCTGTCGTCGAGCCCATAACAGATTTCCTGCACGGTGTAGCGGTAATGGATCCATATCGCTGGCTCGAAGACCAGGGCGCACCGCGCACTCGCGCATGGCTCTCGGAACAGAACCTTTATGCTCGTTCCTATCTGGATGCAGTTCCTGGCCGAGCGGCGATCCGTGAGCGTATCCGCAAGCTGTTGGATGTCGAGACATGCGACTCCATTCACATAGCTGTGAACAAATATGTCTTTCGCAAGCGAACGAGAGGCGAGGAACAACCCAGCATCTTTCTGCGTGATGGACCGAGCGGCGAAGACCGGCTCCTGCTTGATCCCAAGATGCGCGGAACGGGTCCAAATACGGCGGTTAGACCGCTTCTAATATCGCCAGATGGACGGCTGCTTCTGTATGAGGTCAAAGAGGGCGGAGAGAGAACCGGGACGTTTGAGATCCTCGATGTCCGCAGCCGCAAGACACTTCCCGATGTCCTTCCTCGCGGATTCCTGCGAGGTTTCGTTTTCGCGTCGGATGGCCGCGGTTTCTATTACGTACATGAGCAAGCGGAGTCGCGGAGACCATACTATCGAGCAGTCTTTCGGCATGTTTTTGGTATGGATTTCGAGACCGACGAGCAGATTTTCTTTGCTGGGGAAGGCGAGAAGATTCGGCTGCAGATGATCTCAGGGAAGCATCAGCTCGGCTTTCTGGTTTACAGATTTCTCGAAAAGATGTTCACAGACTTCTATTTGTGGCCGTTGGGTAGCAAAGATGCCCCGGAGCCGTTGGTCGAGAATGCCGAATACACGATTGGACCGATGTTATTGCAGGACGGGCGAATTCTGGCGATTACCAACCGTGACGCACCCAACCTCCGGATTGTCGAGATTCGTTCCCAACAGGGACGGCAGCCTGACTTTGTCGATGTGGTACCGGCGTGTGAGTCACGAATCCAGAGCTGGATTGCGACTCAGAATCGAATATTTGTTTCCTATATCCGAGAAGCCGCAACAGAAATAATCATCTTCGATTCGTACGGCAAACGACTTGGTCGATTACCGAATGAGAAATGCGACACGATTCGTCTCGCCGGCGGTTCCGCAGACAGAGATGAAGTGTTCTTTGAACGGGAGTCGTTCACTAAACCCATTGCAATCTATCGTTACTCCTGCCGGAACGGCAATCTGCAGCTGTGGGCAGATCGACGCATTCCATTCGACTCTCAACGTTACGGTCATACGCGCGTTTGGTTCAAGGCGAAGGACGGAACGCACATACCGATGTTTCTTGTGGGGCGGCAAGACGTTCTTGAATGTGGTTCGCATCCTGCGATCATGACCTCTTACGGCGGTTATGGCATTTCCATGACGCCGGAATTCAGCGTGTTCGTGGCCTTTCTCCTGGAGCTCGGCTGCCTGTTTGCGCTTCCGTGCATTCGTGGCGGTTCGGAATTTGGAAGCAAATGGCATGACGCCGCCAGGCGCCGGAACCGGCAAGTGGCATTCGACGATTTTCTATGCGCAGCGGAATGGCTGATTGAAACGCATCGCACCAAGCCTCGTAAGCTCGCGATATTCGGTGGCTCGAACTCGGGCCTCCTGGTCGGCGCGGCTATGACGCAACGCCCCGATCTGTTTCGCGCTGTGGTTTGCCTGGTCCCTCTGCTGGATATGCTCCGCTACCACCTATTTGATAACGCAGGTTTCTGGAAGGACGAACTGGGGACCTCGGAAGATGCGGATGACTTTGCGGTGCTTGCGAGCTACTCCCCATATCACCAGGTACGTGATGGCACATCTTATCCCGCAACCATAATCGTTTCCGGGGACACCGACCAAAACTGTAATCCTCTTCACGCCCGAAAGATGACCGCGCGTCTGCAAGCCGCGAATTCTTCCAGGTACCCAATACTGCTTGACTACCGTCATTCGCGCGGCCACTCGCCTGTACTGCCATTGAGTGAACGCATTGAAGCCCTCACGGACCGCATGGCGTTTCTTTGCGATCAGCTGGAGCTTCAGGTGAGAAAGGTGGACCGGCCGTGACGATGCTTCGGTTACGAGCGTACATGAAGCTGATTGAATTCGATCTCTATCTGGCACGAGGAGATTTCGCCTCTCTCTACAAAAAGGTGCGTGACTATCCACTCGGCAAGGGTGGAGCACTGGCACCCGATGTCGTCGAACGAATCTGTTCGGCAATTGACATTGCTTGCATTTGGTATTGGAAAGAGGCGCTCTGTCTGCAGCGATCCGCCGCCACTGCTTGTTTGCTCAAACGTTATGGCATACCTGCCCAGCTGGTCATTGGTACTCAGCAAGCTCCTCTCCGGGCACACGCATGGGTCGAAGTTGGCGGACAAGTGGTCAATGACAAACCGTATACGCCGGAAATATATACGGTTCTCGATAGGTGCTAGACATCGGGGCTCGGCGAGAGGGGCAACCCATGAGCGTCCAGTTTGGAAGATGGAATTTCGATGATGTACCGGCAGACGCCGACTACATGGAGACGATGCGATCACTCCTGTCTCCGTATGGTCCGGATGGCGAAGGTGCGTATTGCGTCCGGGGCATGAACATCCTTTATCGAGCTTTTCACGTCATCGGGGAGTCTCGGTTTGAAGTTCAGCCCTGCGTTTCGCAATCCGGATCTGTCATCACCTGGGATGGACGGCTCGATAATCGCAAGGAACTTGCTCATGAGTTGAGCGATGGGATTCTGAGGGATGCTGCTGACGTCTCGATTGTTGCGGCTGCCTTCGATCGCTGGGCTACGGATTGCTTCCAGAGGCTGAACGGGGACTGGGCTCTTTCTGTTTGGGATCCAAAAAGCCGGGAGGTCATCTTAGCGAAAGACTTTGTCGGGACGCGTCCACTTTATTACCGAGTCTCCGACAGCCATGTTGTCTGGAGTAGCCTCCTTGAGCCATTACTCACCTCCATCGGCGATGATCTCGCACTCGACGAAGAATACATCGCTGGTTGGCTATCAAGCTTTCCTGCCGCCGAATCGACTCCATACGCCGGCGTTCATTCTGTTCCACCCTCGTGCTTCGTCCGGCTGGGACGAGGAAGGTGTGAGCTTCACAGGTACTGGGATTTCAACCGCGCAAAGAAGATTCGCTATCGGAACGATGCCGAATATGAAGAGCATTTTCGATCAGCGGTCAGCGAATCCATTCGGCGCCGTCTGCGCTCCGATGCGCCGGTCCTTGCCGAGTTGAGCGGCGGTTTGGATTCTTCCTCCATCGTTTGCATGGCTGACGAGCTGATTGAGCGAGGATTAGCGGAAACTCCTCGGCTGGACACTCTTTCATACTTCAGCGACTCGGAACCGAATTGGGATGAACGGCCGTATTTCACCATAGTTGAAGAGAAGCGCGGCCGGACTGGATGCCATATCGACGCAGGCGCACAAAGGCCGTCACGGTTGCAGGAGAACGATGTCTGTTTTAGGCCGACGCCAGGAACAGTCGGGAGCGTGAACGAAGCATCCAGACATCTTGCAGCCTATATGGCCTCACAGGGCCATAGGGTCGTACTCTCAGGAATCGGTGGCGATGAAGTTACCGGGGGTGTACCAACGCCAATGCCGGAACTTGCTGATCTGCTAACGAGAGTTCACCTCGGAGCACTCGCTCATCAATTACGAAGTTGGGCGCTTCAGATGAGAAGGCCATGGTTCAGTCTGTTTTATGAGACCGTACAAGTCTTTCTCCCCCGGGTTCAAGCTCGCTCCCTTGAGCACGTGCAGCAGGCGAGTTGGCTCCACCCGGATTTTGTCAGCCGACATCGAGATGCATTGAGTGGTTACCAGCCGCGCCTATCGCTGACTGGTCCCCTGCCAAGTTTTCAAGAAAACATGAGTACCCTGAATTTGCTGCGGAGGCAACTGGGATGTCAGGAGCTTCCACGGTATCCGCTGTATGACAAGCGGTATCCGTACCTGGATCGGGACCTTCTCGAATTTCTATACGCAATTCCCCGGGAGCAGTTGGTTCGTCCGGGCCAACGCCGTTCCCTGATGCGACGCGCGCTTGTGGGGATTGTGCCGGACAACTTGCTTCAGCGTAAGAGGAAGGCGTACGTAACCCGACTACCGTCCGCGTCGCTCTCTGTGGGTTTTCGAAAGCTAATCGATTTGGATCAAGGCATGATCAGCGCAAGGTTGGGCTTCGTGGTTCAGAGCGAGCTGGTCGAGGCGGTTCAGAGAGCTAGCTGCGGGTTTGAGTCCCCACTCGTGCCGCTGATGCGAACCCTAGCGCTGGAAGGTTGGCTCCAGGACCTTGGACGGCGAGGCCTCATTCAAGAAAGCAAGGGGGAGAACGGTCGTAGGCAGATGGACGTAATCCGTATTTCTCCTCGAATGGCAAGCAAGAACGAATTCTCAGCTGAGGAGCATTCCAAGACGAAAGGAGGTGAAAACAATGACGTACACGAAACCGTGTATTGAGGAGTCAACGGAAGCGTTGGTCACGATTCAGCGGACGGCGAAAGGTTCGCAGGTTTTCGGCGACAGCATCGAACCAACCAATCCAAACCACTACCTGACCGCAATGGCATATGAAGCGGATGAGTAAACCACCAACCGGGGCGCTCACACTTCTTGTGGGCGCTCCGATCATTGTGCCCGGAAATCACCTATTGTCGGTGCCCATGTGGCGATTGAACCACGACAGCATTCGACGGCAATAGTCGGCCTGATTTGAGTATTTCCAGTACACAGCCGAATGGCCCTCACCTTCGTATTTTGCGTACTCGACCTCCTTTCCGAGACGACGAAGCGCTACAAACAGTTCATCCGCGAGAAACGGTGCTGTCGTCGTGTCCGCTGCTCCCTGCACGATTAATAGCGGTGTTTCAACTCTGTCGAGATAGAAGTACGGAGAATTCTCAATATAACGCTCGCGGTACTGCCATGGCGTTCCACCCATCCGCCCTTGTCCGTGTTCAAGTTCTGAAACTCCGAAGGCTGCGCCGGCTTTATCCATTTCTCCGTAAACGCCGATCAGATTTCCCGCGCCGTCGATTTCCACCGCGGCCTTGAACCGATTGGTTTGTGCAATCAATGCCAGAACGCTGTAGCCGCCATAGCTCTGCCCTATGACGCCGACCCTGTCCGGATCGGCGATACCAGTCTCCACGAGATGGTTGATCCCCGGCGATACGCACTTGGCGATGTTCGCCATCGGCGCTATAGGATCTTCTGGAATATCTGGGAACAGCACCGCATACCCTCGTGTTGCGAGTAGTTGCAGATTGAATGGTCCGGCGTCGGCCAGACCGAAGCGGTTCACAAACTCCGATCCGCGATCTCCGCTGTAAACCCATACGACCAAGGGGTAACGAACCCCCTTTCTGTATGTCGGCGGAAGTAGTAACGCACCTTTGAGAATGTGGCCATCAAGGCTGTGCCACTCAACTAATCTGGCTTCTCCCATTTTGTACTTGTCGAGCTGAGGATTGAGATGTGTCAGTCGCCAGACAGACCGAAAGTCGGCATTAGCCATCCATAAGTCTCTGTCATGAGTGGCATCCTCGGCGAAGTAAGCAAACCTGCTCCCGCCGGATACCGCATAGACATGATCGTCCGCGTTCATGAAGTTGTAGCAGCGGCCATCTTCCTGCAATCTGGTGCTTTCGCCAGTTATCACGTTCATCCTGTAGAAGCCGGACTGCTTCGCCGAGCTGTCATAAGTAAGGACGACGATGGAGCCAGGTTTCGGAGACCACACCTGCTCGTGGCCGCCGGCAACGATTTCCATAACACGGCGGTCCTTAATCCTCGGAAGCGCCTGAGCAGGCTTACCATCCCGCACTTTCCATACCGCGCCGTCTCGAATGAAGTAGATGGACTCTCCAGTCGCATCCCACAGTGGCGCTCGTTGCTTTTCACGACCGGGAGGCGATTCGAAGTGCGAGAGGTTTTTCGAGCCTGCTTCATTCAGATCGACAACATAGCAGTCTCCTCTTTCGTTATGTTCAATGGGGCCTCCGGTCAGGAACGCCAGTCTGGAACTGTCGGGCGACCATGAAAAAGGAGATCCGTCATATTCGAGGCGAATCTCCGAGGCCAGGGATTGAATTTCCCCAGTCGCCACAGAGACAACGGAGAGGGACCAGAGTATCTGCTGCGAACCCGCCTTTTCGAAACGAATCGGGCTGCTAAATGCGATGCGCGAGGCGTCGGGAGATATTGCGTACGTTCCGAGTCGTTGGTCGTGTGTGAGCCTCCGTATCTTACCGGTTTCAATTTCAACGATTGCAAGATCACTGCGATACACATCCAGGTTCCATGGTGCGGATATAGTTCCTGCGCTTGTCGTTGAGGACGTTGCATTCGAGCGATATACCCTGACAGTCGATTCTTGCCAGTTCGTCCCAATCTCCGTTTCAGATGGTGATTCCCTCGGAGTTACAGGGGAGGTGCTCTCCGGAGCAAGAGTGACCAATATCTCTCGACCGTTCAGCCATTGAAGTTCCGTCGCTCGGATGTAAACGTCGGAGACCTTTTTAAGGTCTCCGGTGGATCGCTGCCATAGCCATAGCTTGGCAACACCACTGCCGTCTCTGTCGGAAAGAAATGCAAGGTAATGCCCATCGGGCGACCACGCTGGAGACCCGTTGTTTCCTTTGGCGCCAGTCAGATTTTTTGTGTCGCCGGTGTGGATGTTGACCGCATAAAGGTCGGAATCCTTCGAATAGGCAAAGATCGAAGTCTGCTTTGTATCGCTTGAGGAGGCCTCCGACCGCCTGCTCCTATCTTTGACCGCATAGACCAGCCATTCTTGATCTGGTGACCAGACTGGGATCGTGAGCTGACCAAATTCCCGGCTCGAAAGGACGTCCTCAATTGCCAGTGGCTCGGTGCTCTGCGCGGCTGCGCAAAACGGCGAGAATACGCAGGCAAAAGACACGAGTAGCGTTGTAATCCCTGTAGAGATTCTCACAGCAACCACCTCACGCAGGCATGGGACCCAACTGTCAGAACGTGAGCTTCAATGACAACTGCAGAGAACGGGGGCCTCCCTGTTGGAAGAGTGGGTTGAGCCCTCCCAAGCCCTGATTGAGCATGTTTGTCGATTGAAGAAATGGCTCCCCGAACTCGACATACGCTGCCGGATTCGTGAAATTCGGATGGTTGAACACGTTGAATGCGTCGGCGCGGAACTGGAGATTGAAACGGTTCGAAAGGGAAAACTTTCGGCCAATTGTCAGGTCCACTTGAGTCAAACCGAATCCTGGTATGTCGTTGCGGCCCTCATTGCCTTGGCGCGGTGTCGAAGGCACGCTGAATGCAGCGGGGTTGAGCACCTTTCCGCCTGGGGCTCCCGACTGGGCAATCCACAACGGTTGACCGGGAACACGATCGGGCCGGGATGTGGCAAACAGACCCGGGTCTGGCGATCCGATAATTACGGTTCCATTGAACGGAAAGCCACTACGGGCCACGATGACCGTATCGACAGACCAGTTTCTGGTTAGCAGATTGACAGGTCCAGATTTGGCCGCGGGTGGTACGTCGTATGTCAGTGCGCCTGAGAAACTGTGTCGGGCGTCGAAATCGGATGATCCGTAGTCACTGGCAGCGGATATGACATTGCTCGGCAGTGCAGCGATGACATCGTTCGAAGCGTTATCCAGTGAGTGTGACCATGTGTAGTTCAGAATTGCCTGGAGTCCTGCCGATACCGGCCTGCGGTACTGCACCTGGAGGGCGTTGTAGTTGGACCACGCAGAGTTGTTCGTCAACAAAAAGTCCCCAGTGATATTTGTATTCGGAGCATACAGGGCCGACTGTCGGAGCAGGTCACGTCCAACCTGTCCGACGTAAGCGGCCGAGATTGCCTGCCGTTCACCAAACGATTTCTCCAGCGTGACGTTCCATTGATAGGACCGCGGAAGCTTCAGGTTCGGATCGAAACCGCTTATGAGGCCCTGGTACGGGGGCTGTAAGGAGATTGTCGGCAGATAGGGCTGAACATCCCCCATTGGGAGCCCAACGGAAGCAGTGTAGACGTTGGCTGAATTAGGAAAAGAGTAGCCAAGATTCGATGCCGAGCCTAATCCCAGATCGTAGAAACTGCCCACGCCCCCGCGCAGCACAAAGTCGCCTTTCTCACTCAGCTTGTAGGACACTCCGAGACGGGGGGCGAAGTTGGCATGCCTGGTGCTCCACAAAGACGAACCGACGGGCGCCAGGCTGATGGTCGATGGATCAGTCACATTGCGCCATCCCGTTACGGTGGTTGATCCGCGTGGTGATGGTGCGGGACTAAGTTCCCATCGCAGTCCGTAGGTGACTACCAGTCGCGGAGTCGCTTGCCAAACATCCTGGCCGTAGAGCGACAGAGACTGTGCAAGGAACCTGGATGGAAGAAACTCGGAAACTGACAATGAGGCCTGCCCGGTGGTGAGCAGAGACTGGACGCTGCTGGCGCTCGCGTTGACGATGTAATGTGCGGGGTTTTCATTCAGGAAGATGGCCCTGTAGTCTCCTCCGAACTTCAGTTGGTGTAACCCAACGGTGATTGCCAGGTCGTCCGCAAGATTTACCTGTCTCGTTCTATTGTTCCCATCTGGGCCAACATAGAATGATGCCGTCGTGTCGAGGGTTCCAAAGTGGACGAGAACATCCGACGCTTGAAGTGGAGCCGCAATCAGGTTGGGATCTAGCGCTGTCGCACCGTAAGTCTGGTGCGACCCCGTGCTGTATGCCAGGCCTGACGACTGGGTTGAAAAGTTTGCCCGCAGATTGTTAAGTATTCGGCTGCTGAACGTCATGTTCGAATTCACGGTCAGCGTTTTTGTGTTGACCGTCGTCAGGAACAGAGAACTAGCGCCGCCCAAAGGCGTCGCGAATTGGGAAGGTGCATCGTTATATCGTCCAAAAATCGAAAAGCGGTCGTTGAATTTATGATCGATTCGTATGCTTCCGGCGTCCAGGGTTGCGCTGTTGGAGTACCCTCCCGTGAATTGAGCCGTGTACCCATTTGCTGATATCGAGCCATTCGGGTCCGAGAATGCGTTCAGAAATGGGGCGAGTTCCGCAGGAGCAGAAGCTCGCGCACTTTCGGATGGCACCTGCTTTGTCTGTGTATTTGGCAGCCTTAGCCGGGCACCTTCATACGAAGCGAAGAAGAATGTATTGCGACGAAGTATAGGACCGCCAAGAAAACCGCCGAAGTCGTTGTGCCGCTCTGGCGGTCGCGGTTGATGTGCTTGATTTGCAAACCAGTCGTTCGCGTCCATCACGTCATTTCGGAAGTACTCAAAGAGTCCGCCATGAAACTCGTTGGTCCCGGAGCGGGTAGTCAGAACCACTTGTCCGCCCGGAGTGCGGCCAAACTCAGGGGCGAATGAGGATGTCTCTATCCTGAATTCCTGCAATGCGTCCACGGAAACCAAGCTGCTGGTGCCTCCGATGGCGCTGAACGCCTGCGAGGTTCCCGCGCCGGTTCCGTTCAGTCCGAGGTATGGACTGACTCCGAAGTTAGCCGACGCCCCGTCAACGATGAAGTTGTTGGAGGTTGCTCGTTGACCGGATATCGAATATTGCCCGGAAGCGGAACTGGAAGGCGCGATGACTACGCCCGGCGTCAACTGCAGAAGCGTGTTGAAGCTGCGACCATTGAGCGGAAGATTCTCCACAAACTGCCTGTCAATGACGGTTCCAACAGAAGCAGACTCCGTCTTGACCAGCGGTGCCCCACCCTGCACCGTAACAGTTTCTGAGAACGCTCCTACCGGCAAAGTGAAGTTGATTGCCAGAGCGTCCTGAACATTAAGGACGATATCGGGCTTGATTAGCGTCTTGAATCCGACCTTCGCAACCTGAATGCGATATGCACCTGGCGGGAGATTCGGCACGGCGTAAATGCCTTCGCTGTTCGTTGTGCCTGGGTATCTTACGCCCGTTGCGTCATTCACAATTTGAATGTCGGCGTGGGCGATGGCTGCTCCAGAAGGATCCAGCACAATACCGCTGATCGTTCCATTCGGTGATTGCGCAAACGCTGCGGTTCCAACAAGGACACACAAAAGCAGCAATCGAACTGAGTGAGGCAGTTGCACAAGTAGGCTCCTTAGTCGCCCGGATTTGTGTTTCGTCATCCGGTTTACGGAAGCGCCTGTCCAATATTTATCAATGATTCTCGCATGGCCGTACGTCTGACGACTCGCACAAGGTGGGTGCGAGTGTCTAGGCGCTATTGGCTTTTATCTTTGCAAGAAAGCCGCAGAGATATCAGAGTTTGCTTTTCGGAAATGCATTCAGGAAATAGAGAGGCCTTTCGCCATTATGCGAAAGCGCAGGTTTGGATCATCAGTTTGCTTCCACCTTCCAACAGCTCTGCACCGCAGCTTCTGACCAAATCTTAAACTGCCGACCGAAGAGCTCTAGGTAACACGTCAGGAATGATGCTGCATGCTTGAAGACGTTGCCGACATCGCCCTCTTCCGCTCGTTGCGACCAAACTAGCCCATCGGGACGACGCTGGAGAAATCGGTCAGCCAAATGCACGTCAACGTGAGTGAATGACGAGAGCTCAGTGTAGAAGATGTCGTATGCTTCGAGGTGATCAACCGCAGCGGCCATCTGGCGGAGCGATACTCCCGACCAGTTTCGCCAAACCGACGTTCTTCCAGCTTTTCCCGTGCAACTAAATTGAGAAGCAACGGAATCGAACTTCTCTAAAACGTCGGACTCACGGGGTTCCCAGCGGTGTTGCCAAAGAAGGGCCATTGCTTCACGCCACAGTGGATCTTTGCTATCTCTATGCGCCAGACATGTTTCCATTTGACGTTTGTTGAGAACAGCCCCGAAGTTGATGTATTGCCGGGTACGGTCCACCGGCGCTTGGGACACGTAATGGGCGGTTACATCTGCCTCAAACATCGTTCGCGTGATGGCATAACCGACAGTCACCGGAAACCATGCGGTACCGACCGAGCCGCCGACTCGCAGAAGAGTCTCTGCAGCAGAAAGATTGTGAAGGAGGAAACACACCATGAGAGAGGTGTATTCCACGCCAGCCGGGTGAAACGGGACTCTGTCTGCGTGACCTTTTCCGAAATCAAGTAAACGCCGCACTACCTCTTGATGTTGCTCAGCTGTAAGGAATAGCAAGGGCCGTCTCCTTAGCGACTTCCGACCGCACTTGACGCACACAAACCAGCTCTATCGGTCCGTGAGGTCACAATCCGTTTCAAGGTCCTTGATGTAGCACTCAAGATTACTGGATATTTTTTCAAAAACCGCAGGCAGAATTGGTTCGATCTCCCGAAACTTGGTCGTAGCAACTATTTCCACACCGTGGTAGTGGCGGAGGTAACCAGCAATGTCCTTGCGATCTTGGGGCGTCAGGAAGTCAAAGGGGTCACGATTCGGGTAGTCATGAAACGCCGAAAGATGGATGAAGCCACAGCCGAAGGCGTAGACATTCCTAGTCCAGCCATGCAGTTTGCTTGATAAGTCAACCATGTTCCTGTCGGTGATTTTGCCCTTGCCATCTTCGGTACGCCAGGGCTTGCCGCTAATTGAGTCCAGGAGCAACCGCTTGCGGTATTCCCTTTCGGCGATTGACAGAAGGAAGATACAGCGAACCATGGAATCCAGCTCTTGCCGCAGAATTGCCATGATATTGCCGGTCAAAGCGTTGTGGTGCAGAAGAGCAAGTGCTTCCTTATTCTCCCGAGACCTGTTTCGGACCTGCCTGCAAAATACTTCGAGTCCAGCATCGCCAATGAGTGAGCTCTTCGACATACTACTGCTGAGTATATTAGCGCCTCTGCTGTTTTGATTGGTCATCGGGTAGAGTCCCAGAATTCCTCCCGGGCGACGGGCTACGCGGTAGCAATCTCCTTTGTTACTTAGGAGCGCTTTTAGCCCGGCGCTCGTCCGGCGAAAGGTCGAGCTGCGGTTCCTAAGGGTGGTTGGGATCGATACGCAGATAAGCGAAGAGGAGTTGTTTGCCGCTTGGCAGGTGACTGCCGCCGTTTGGCTCAACTGTCACAAAGACAGCATCGATTTGTGCCAGCGTCTTGGGGTCATTCGACTTGAGTACCCAGCGCTTCTTGGTCGCGTTGTCCTGGTAGAAGATGCCAAGATTGAGCGCTTGCTTGCGATCTGGCCCGCGGCGTCCCCATGCCTGGAATGTACTGGCATTCTTGATGTCACTTTGCTGGTCAAGATCGTAGGCATAGAAGATGAGCGATTTCCCCCGTGTGTAAAAAACTCTCCCATACGGCTTTTGCGTCGCTCCTGTGCCAGCGACGTCATAGACTTCGGCGATATAGAGGTCCCGTGCACCAATCAGATCCCGAATGTCACGGTCGTGTGCTAGCAGTTCCTGTTGGTGATCGATCTCCTGGTCACGGTCGTGAATGGCACGTGTCAATTCGTTAACTTTCGCTTCCAAGGCTGTAGCGCGCGATCCGTCCTGAGAAGCCTGACGAGTCACCGAATCGAGTCTCTGCTCGAAAGCCTGCGATTTGACTTGTGCGGCCTCAAGTTGTTGCGCCAGCGTGGCCCGTTCTTGTGCGAGGTGGTCTTTGCTCGCATCATCAATGCGCAGGTCACTCTCCAATTGCGCTTGTGCGGTTTTCAGGCGAGTCACTTCAGCCACCTGCTGGTCCAGCCGCCGCCGGAGTTCGGCAATCGTCTTGTCACGCTCCAAGCTCTCGGTGTGCGCCAGTTCGCGCTCATGCCCGGCATCACTCAACTGTTGTTCGAGAGAGGCTTCGGATTTCTGCGGAGGAGCTGGCACAGCAGGGGAACGCTGCGCGCCGCGATGCATTCCAATCTCGTAGACACAAAATCCAAGGCCGATGGTCAGCAAGATTCCAGCGGCATATTGAAGCCAAACATGCCGCCAGATTGCTTCTCCCGCATTGGCGTGAGGTATGCGAGGAAAATCCGGGTGGTCGGTTGCGGGTGCGCGGCTGTCATCAATGCGGGCCGACTGTCTTTCTTCTTGCTCCAAGCGTGCGAAGAAGGCTGCCTCGGCATTCTTTTCAGACCAGTTGGGATCGTGTTGGAGGCCTTCAGGGAAGTCTTTGGGAGCCAATGCGGGAATCACGCTACCGACAGCCTGTTCGTACTGCCGCATGGCATCCCGGCAGGAGGCACAAGTTGCCAAATGCCTCTCTAGCCGCGCCCTATCTCTTTCGCTCAACGTGCCCGAGGTCGCAACTGCACAGAGCTCAAGGAACTCGTCATGGGATTCGCTATGCGACAATGCCCCGGCTCCTAGTTTGGAGCTACGTTTTACCATATTACTCAATCGACCCGCAATTTCATTGAGAGCATTTGCTTGCGCACTTTCTCGAGACCCCGGTAATAGTGATTTCTGACGTTTCCTGCTGACTGGCCGAGGTGTTCGGCAATCTCGTCAATCGAAAAGCCTTGGAAGAAATAGAGCTGCATTGTCGTCCACTGATCCTGGGAGAGTGATTTCTCGATCCTTTCCAGCGCGGACCTTCCCAATACTCCCTCCATCGATTGGTCGTAAGGGAGGATGTCCGCGCGCGGATCGGGGACCTCCATCGCAGGGCCATCAATGTCCACCTGCGTATAGAAGTGGCGCGAAGAGAGATAGCGACGGCGATCGATCGCCCGATGGTAGGTGATCTGCACGATCCAGGAGCGAGCCGAACCTTTCGAGCTGTCGAACATCTCGCACTTCCGGTTGATAAAGAGAAAGATTTCTTGAAGCAGGTCGTCTGCTTCCGACACGTCACGCAAGATACGGTTGGCGACTGTGCGGACCAGACATGCATATCGCCGGAAGAGTTGCGCGAGTGCCTCCCTGTCGCCGCCGCAAACTCGTGCGATCAAGACTTCGTCCGAGTTCACAGTGGAGCGCGAGGTGGGCTGAGCAACAAGCTTCGTGATGTCCGACGTCGAGATCGATTCTCCAAGGATCTGCGGTCTACCTTCGTCCATTGACGACTGCCGAGCATCTTCTATTTCCGCGCAGCTTCTCTCTATATCGCTTCCCAGGACACGAAGAAAATAGCGGACAGCCTCCGAGCTCATGCTGCCTCCAGCTTGATCTGCACACTTCGGACGATTGGAATCTGTCCTGAGCAAATGTTGGTTATGATCCGTTGGCTTATAACCATCAGATCGCAAACAATTGTGCCGAGATGGTAAAGCGGCGCAGACAAGTTCAGCCTCGATCCGGACCTGAGAAGGCGCTTGGGGACGCCTTGCGAAAAATCCGCAAGAGCCGAGGACTGTCCCAAATGGACTTGTATATGGAGAGCGGGATTGACAGAACGTACATAAGCGCTGTGGAACGCGGAGTCCAGAGTCCAACCATCAGAATGATTGTCCGGTTTGCTCAATGCTTGAACGTGCGGCCGTCTGAACTAGTACGCCGCATGGAGCAATCCAGGCTGTACACGGCGTAACTTGCCGCGTCAGTAGCAAATTGATCGGCACATCATACCTTAACCGTCTTATTTATCAACAATAAAATACCGATTGCGTACTTTGTTTCGGCTCACTGTCCCTCTAAGGTCAGTCGAGATGAGTTCAGATGGAGCGAAATTGTTTCGGGAACGTCTCCGCGCGCTTCGTGAGGCCAAAGGGTTGAGTCAGGGCCAACTGGAGGAGAAGATCGGGCGAGAGGCGAACTACATCACGAGAGTCGAAACAGGCCGCATCGATTCGCCTCCACTGGATGTCATTGCTGCTATCGCTCGTGAATTGGGAGTGTCAATGAGCGACCTCTTCTTCTTTGAAGGCACTGACGACACTCCTGAGGCAATCCGTGAGAAGATTCATCGTCTCATCGAAACCGATGACATTAAGCGACTCCGCACATACTACCGGCTAATGCTTGTGTCCGACGAAAGGTAATCCGCGATGTTTCAAGGGCGCAACTGTCCTCCTTCCCGTTAGTTAGGCGCCACAAAAGTCAGCGTTATTCAGATTCTCGAAATCCACCTTTGATTCTTCGCGTATTTGCCACTGTGCTAGGGCACAGTCCCTTTGCAGCCAGGCAGTTCTATACACTCCCTTGTTCCAAGAGTCATTCCGGCCTAGTCTTGACGTTACGGAACATCAGCAGGTAATATCCGGCCCCGAACGGTGATAGAAATCTCGAATGGCTGACAGCGATCCTCTGTCGCAAGAGTAAATCGTGCACTCACCTCTGTCCTGCGTCCTATGGAGCAAGTGAACTCTCATCGCCGCGAACCTCTTCCGCGTCAAACACCTAATCTCGGCTGGAGAATAACCTCATTTCTGGCTTCCGGCGCGGCGATCATTCTGCTCGCACTCATTTATGCGGCGAAGATGCACAAATTGGAAACATTTGTGGCGCTCCTGGCCGCGTCATCCTTGGTGTTCTGTGTCTTGATTCTTCTACACGCACGGTTCCTGTACTTGGCACGGCAGCAGCAGCGGCAGACCACGGCAGCCCTTGATGAAACCGAGCGCGAGTTTCAATCCATCTTTGAAAATGCACTAGATGCAATTTTGATTCTCGATGACCGAGGCATCAGTGTGGACGCGAATCCTGCGGCTCAACAATTGCTTGGCACTGTGCAATCCGAGCTGGTCGGCCAACCGCTGGCAACCTTCTTCAAGGACGCTGCGGAGTTCGGCGATTTTTGGGAAGATCTGAGGAAACAAAAGCGCGATCAAGGGTACGCCGAACTCATGCGACGGGACGGATCAGGATCATTCGTAGAATTCACGGCAAAAGCGGACTTCCTGCCCGGCAAGCATGTGATGATTCTTCGAGATATCACGCGGCGGCGGCAGGCAGAAGAAGAGGTTAAAAAGAACTTGGCAATGGCTCGGTCTGCCTGGTCGGAAGCCGATGCCATGCGCAGAGCAACCCTTGCTATGACGCAGGATCTTCGGATGGATTTTGTCCTGGATACGCTGCTTCAGTCTCTGCGACAGTTAGTGCCTTATGAAGCCGCCCAGGTCCTGCTTGTCGAGGCGGATTTACGGCTGTTTCTGGGGCGAGAAGCGGTGCCGGAGGATGACTCAGAACTAGGCCTGAAATGTCCGATGACACTGGATGCGGCAGACTATCCGATCATGCAGCAGGTTTTGACAACTCAGGATGGCGTCCTGCTTCTTGATACTCAGAAAACATCGGAATGGCGACCTATTGAGGGACATACGGAGATAAGGTCTTGGCTAGCCGTGCCCCTGATTGCGTCCCAGCGAAACCTCGGGATACTTTCTCTCGTACATACAGAGCCAAACAGTTTCACGCACGAACACCTCAGACTCGCCAAGTCAATCGCGATTCCAGCGGCCGTTGCAATTCAGAATGCCCGGCTTTACGAGCGCGCCGAGATCTACGGCGAAGAACTTGAGCGGAGCCTGTCTGATCTCCGCAAAGCAAAACAAGCACTCGAGCAATCCGAAGAGCATCGCAGAGCTTCCGAGGATCGCTTCCAAAAAGTCTTCCGATCGAGCCCAATCGCGTTTTCCGTGACCACGCTTGCAGATGGTCGATATGTCGATGTGAATGAGGCCTTCGAGCGTCGGTACGGCTACACGCGCACCGAATTGCTGGGTCGAACCTCACCTGAGATTGGGATTTGGAATGATCCCACAGAACGCACTCGGTTGGTGGAACAGGTGCGGCACGGAATAGCGGTCCGAAACGCCGTGACAAGACTTCGGACAAAATCGGGCGAGCTGATTGCCACGGCATATTCGGCGGATTGTATTGAGCTAGACGGGCAAACATGCCTTCTGGTCGTTTCAGAAGATGTCATACAGTCTGGCCCACAACAGTACAACTAAGCCTGGACCAACCACTTGTCCTCGCATCTCGAAAACCATTCAGTTCTGCCCGTAATCCCGGCCACGTCTAAGAAAAAGCAGCGGCGATTCGCAAGATTGGGCAAAATACAGCTCCTCTCGCCTCTGGAGAGGACGTGGGCGGTCCGCATACTTTCACTGTCAGTGCCGACAGTCTCTTCGTGAGTTCTGTTGGTTAAACGGCCGAAGCACGACTTCACCAGACCCATGGAGTGTTTGTCATGGTGGATTTCGGGTTCATGCAAGCACAGGTGTACGTCGCGATTGTCGCCGAAGAAGGCAGCTTTTCGAGGGCCGCTCGACGCCTGCATACCTCCCAGTCATTTGTGACAAAGAGGATTTCAAATCTGGAACGCACTCTCGGCGCCAGGCTCTTCGGGCGGTCCACGCGGCGACTGGAATTGACTGAAGCGGGAAGAATGCTGCTACCGGAGGTGCAACTTGCACTCCGACACTCTGAGCGAGCATGGGAACTGGCTCGATATTCGGCGCGAATCGCCACCGGTCCAATTCGTGTTGGGTATTCTCCATACATCAATGGCGCGCTTGTGCCTCTGCTCTACGAATTGAATCTCTCGGAACTTGAAGTGCAGCGCACTGATACCGCGGGTCTCCCACAAGCGCGGCCAGAGTTAGCGAGCAGCAACACTCCAGACCTGGTCGAGCAAGTCCTACGAGGACAACTTCAGGTGGGACTGGGCATTCAGCCAGTCCAAGACCTGGATCTTTGGGTGAAGCCGGTCGCACGGGAAGCATTTTGCATTTGCGTTCCGAAGAACCATGGATTTGCGCAACGAACTTCGATTGCGGTGCGTGATCTGGACGGGCAGTCGCTCTTCTGGTTCCCTCGAAAACTACATTCTGCGTTTCATGATCATACCGTTGAATATGTCCAAAGCACGGGGGCACATCCGGTCTTGCATGAAATAGGTTCCACGATCCAGGCGCTCGACGCGGTGGCTCGTGGCCTCGGTCTCGCTTTGTTTCCGAGTGGAGCGTCGCGCCTGACTCGCGCGGGAGTTGTGTTTAAACCGATCACAGATCGCTTCCTGCAGATTGAAACTTCGATATTTGCTCGGCGAGATCTGCTGCGTGGTGGCCTTCAGGACTTTGTGATGTTCCTGGCGTCGCGTCTGCAAAGTCCGAAGTTGATTCTTCGCTGAGAATTGTTAGCATCTGGCGGGTACAGGCCGGAAGAATTCAACAAACAGACTTTCCCTGAGTAAGTGATTGCAGAGCATTCACCGATCATTAATTGGTAACTACTGGAGGCCGATCAGTCGGGGTCCTTCGCCGACCAGCGCTAATTCTGCCTATCTCCGACAAATGTGTGCAAGTGATGTGCCTGATTCCGGGACAAACAAAGCATTCCTTGCTGGGCGAAGAACTCCAACTATGAAAGTACTTGTGCTTCATTCTGACTGCATTATGATGTCACAATGAACCGTCGAGAGAACAATGGCTCATCCAAGCGGCGGCAAATCTTAACGAGGGTGCCGGTTACCATCCGTTTGCCTGAAAATCTAGTCAAGCAGATAGACCAAGATCTGGATCAAAGAGACGTCCCTCTGTCTCGGAACAACTGGTTGCTTGAGGCCGCAATCGAAAAATTGCGGAAGGGCAGCGCCGGAGGTTCACATGGCACGAAGTGATCTCCTCGTCTCTCTAGTCAAGGCTGGAACTAGCGGTGATGCGCGCGTATTTCGCACCACTGCTGAAGCCATAATCGCCGAGGAGCGTGCCAAGCGCCACAGTGTTCTAGCTGATCGCCTCACGAAAGCGATCCAGGTTAACGGCAACGGGATTCACGCACTCTCGGCGGTGGTGGACACGGCCAATCGCGGGAGGGATTTCATCTCCGAGATCACGCCTCAACGGCGCATGGAAGAACTGATTCTGCCAAGCGCAACGCGGCAAGCCATCGGAGAGCTAATCGAGGAACAGCAGCGCGCCGACGTGTTGCGGGCACATAGCCTGGAACCCCGACACCGCGTGCTGCTCGTTGGCGAGCCGGGCACCGGCAAGACGACGCTCGCTGAGGCGATTGCTGAGTCTGTCGCGGTTCCGCTTTTTGTGGTTCGCTACGAAGCCATGATCGGCAGCTACCTGGGAGAAACGGCGGCTCGGTTAAAGCGAATTTTCGATTACGCCCGCACAACACCATGCGTTTTGTTCTTTGACGAGTTTGATGCCATCGGCAAAGAGCGAGGCGACACCCATGAAACTGGTGAAATCAAGCGCGTTGTCACATCACTCCTTATGCAGATTGACGAACTGCCCAGCTACACAATCGTTGCTGCCGCTACAAACCACCCCGAATTGCTCGATCGAGCGGCCTGGCGGCGCTTTCAGTTGCGCCTGGATCTCCCGTTGCCAACGCAAAAGGCACTTGCCGCATATATCGGCAGCTTTGCCGAAAAGTTCGGAGAACCGCTCAATTATTCTCCCAGCATAATTGCGAAAACACTCGGCCTCATAAGCTATGCGGAGGCTGAAGAGTTCTGTCTCGATATGCGGCGGCGACAAATACTCGCGATGGGACAAACGAGTTTGAAGATTATCGTCGCTGAGCAACTGAAAATCTGGAAGTCTCAGGCGCGAAGGACGCTGCTACCACGACAGAGGAGCCGTAATGCCTGAGCGTCCGCTGCTGGTCCTGCCGACGCCTCTTAGGGTCGATCCCCCAAAGGGCGGCGGCGGCGGGAGTAATCTGCGATTCCCGTCGAGGGACAGGCAGACAAATCAATTCGGTCCCGTGTTCACCAGGCTGCGCAACGTTCTCGGCAGACAGTCCGGACCAATTGAGCTGCGAAACGATCCCACCAGCCTTGCGCCTGATCGCGTTATCGTTTTTGAAATCGCCGGCACGATCGATAACTTTCTGAAAGCTCTTGCCCGCATTGACGGACTGGAGTTCATGGCGGAGTACGAGACGGATTTTACCCCAGATGAGAACTTCGCCGTCGTCGACGGTCGCAAAGGAAAAGAGGGACAGGATCGCACCGACAAGAGCGTCTCTGGACGCTTCTATTTAGCGATGCCTGACACCCAGGCCTTGAATGAGCTTGTGAGGCTTTGGGAGCGCTGGGTCGCGGGCCGCAAGCTCGGTACCGGCTATGCTCCCTTCGCTCACCTCTTCCTGCAGCTTCGTGATCTCCGGCCTTGGAGCGCGCAGGATCGCATTCCAGAAGAGACGGTCTCATATTGGCGCGAAGAGACGGCTCGCAACCCTAATCAACCAGTCCGTACTGAGGTCGAACTATGGTTTCGAAATACTGAAGCCCGCCGCCGAACTGCCTCACAGACGCTCGCAAACATAGTGGCAGCGGCGAACGGGCGGGTTGTTCACGAAGCTATCATTCCCGAGATCGCCTATCACGGCGCTTTGGTCGATATTCCTGCAGCCGAAGTTCAAAATCTTGTCGATCATGGCGCTGTTAACCTTGCGCTCGCCGATGATGTGATGTTTCTCCGGCCCCAAAGTACCCTCGCAGCACCAATGGAGATTGAGGCCGCCGCTGACGGGGCAGCCAATCCTCAAGTGGCGCAGGCGGCAGCGGCGCAACCAATAGCAGCTCTCCTCGACGGTGTTCCGGTGCAGGCGCACTCATTGCTGGACGGTCGCCTCATCCTCGACGACCCCGATGATCTGCAAAATCGCGCTATCGTCAGGCATCGTCTCCATGGCACGGCTATGGCGTCGCTCATTCTCCACGGAGATCGAAACGCCGCTGGTGTGCCGATGCAACGTCCTTTATACGTGCGGCCCGTGCTGATCACCGACGAAAATGGTTACGAGCACACGGACAAGGAACGGCTGGTTATCGACACGGTTTATCGTGCCATCGTGCGCATCAAGGGGTCTGAAGGCCAGGAAGCAGCGGCGCCTTCAGTATTTCTCGTCAATCTTTCATTGGGAGATGTCCGCCGTCCGTTCACGAGAATGGTCAGCCCTCTGGCCCGATTGCTCGACTTCCTCTCAGATCGTTACAACATTCTTTTTTTAGTGAGCGGCGGAAACGTCCAAACTCCCCTGGCGATACCGGACTTCCAAGACTGGACACCATTTACGCAGGCTCAGCCCGAAGCAAGAGAACGTGCGGTCCTCAAGGCACTGAACGCTGCCAAGCATGAGCGAACCATATTATCCCCCGCAGAATCACTGAATGCCGTCACAATTGGCGCCCAGCACCATGACGATCTTATTCAGCGTCAGGGGGGACAAAATGCCGTTGATCCTTTTCAGGACAACGCCCTCCCGAATATCAGCTCTGGCCTAGGATTGGGGTACCGTAGGATGATCAAGCCGGACATCTACTTGCCCGGAGGACGCGAGTTCGTCCGAATGAAAAGGACCGGCAACGGCCTTGAAGTCTCAGTCGGTGCTCCGCAACGCCTCTACGGATTGAAGGCCGCCGCACCTGACCCTTCGGGCCAAGGTCGACTGGACTATACAGCACTTAGCGACGGGACGAGTTCAGCTACTGCTCTTGGCACGCGGGCTGCTCACCAAATTTTCGATGCGCTGATGGATCGGGAAGGCGGTTCAATGCTCGCGGACATCGAGCCGGAGTTTTATGCTGTGCTCGTAAAGTGTCTCCTCCTGCATAGCGCCAGGTGGAACGGGAACGATGAGCTACTCAAAGAAATATGCGGGCCGGAGGATAAAAGGAGGCACGTTGAAAGAGCGGAAAATGCCTGCCGATTTATCGGTTTTGGCGTGCCGACTATTGCCGAAGTGATCGAGTGTTCTGAAAACAGAGCGACCCTTGCTGGCTTTGGCACCCTGCCACCGGACAGCGCGTACCGTTACCGTATTCCCTTGCCAGCCTGTCTCGAACGGGTAACTGATCCACGGTCGCTGACGGTTACGGTTGCATGGTTTTCACCCATCAGGGCTGGCCACCAGAGTTACCGATGCGTCCGACTAGAGGCAGCGCCGGTGCAAAAGCCGCTTGTGGTGCTTGGCGTGGAACGCTGGAGCAGTCAACCAGCTGACCAATCCGTGAAGCGCGGCAGCGTATTCCACGAACGATTCGAGGGCGCCGCAGCGGTCCCATTCATCGATGATGGGCACCTCACATTACAGGTCTGGTGCAAAGAAGATGCTGGGCTTATTGAAGGCGAACTGATCCGATACGCAGTTGCCGTGACCCTTCAAGCCGGAACACCGATTCCAGTCTACGACCAGATTCAACAACGGTTACGCGTTCGGCCCCAGCCTCGCGGATAGCACTATTGAAGTTAGAGTTTTCTAGCTAAATTTCTCTGGCCCGCTACGTCAAGACGGGAAGAGCGATTTATCTTTTTCGCCCCTTACCCGACTTCCACTCAGAAGACTCGCGCTCGTCAAGGACACGAGTGATGCGTTTCTGTCAGCCGAAAGATCCGATCCGCTGCTCTACAGTGTAGGTCGATGTGCCAAGACTGTGTGAGAGACGCCTTACGATCCAATTGCGGAACCATCACAATCCCGTCTAAAAGTCAGAAGCAGGCAGACACTTGAAGGAGCGAGGTCTTGCTCGCAGTGCGAACACTGGCCCATTTGGCCCCAATCCACGGGATTCTACCCAGAAAGGGACGCTGGACCGCCCGATCACCTTTAAACAGAGAGAGCGCCGTCTGTGGGAATGCGTTGTCTGGAGTTTTTCTCATGATCCCTATATGTGTGAAGTTGCAATACCTCACGTACAGCCCTGACACCGCTCTCCCTCGCGATGTGTACCACAACTTGAATTGAGCGGCGGCATTCTTCCTCAATATCCCGGAGGCGAATATTCCCAGAGCTGCGCATCGCGAGATGGGCAAGTCGGCGGATGCCGTCTTCAGAACCGTTGGCGTGGATGGTGGTGAGTGATCCTCTATGCCCAGTGTTGAGGGCGTCGAGAAAAACACGCGCCTCAGCCCCGCGAATTTCTCCAACGATGATGCGGTCGGGGCGGTGACGGAGCGCGGCCTTGAGCAAGTCTGCGAAACTGATCGGGCTTTTGTGGGTATCGAGTTGTGCTTCAGCAGAGACGACGTGCGGCTTCCCTATATATAGCTCCGCCGTATCCTCGAGAATAAGGATCCGATCCACTTCTGGAATGTAATTGGCCAGAACATTGAGCAGCGTAGTTTTGCCGGAACCCGTGCCGCCAGAGATGAGAAGATTGTCGCCGCGCTGGACCGCCCGAGCCAGAATGCAAGCCTGATCTTCTGTCAGCATTTTGCGATCGACCAGATCCGACATAGTGAAACCGCGGGAAGTGAACTTGCGAATGGTCATCATAGGCCGGGGATGGACTACCGGAGGAATCAAAGCCGCCATCCGGCTGCCGTCGGGCAGCCGGAGATTCATGATCGGCGAATCCGCGTCGAGCTTCTTGCCATAGCGATTCGCAATGACCTCGAGGCTGGTGAGCAGCGCACCGTCTTCGAAGCGAATCCCCGGCAAGGCTTGAATTTGTCCATCTTCTTCGATCCAGACAGTCGAGTCTGGATTAATCATGATCTCGGAGACGGTCTCGGCTTCGAGCAGATGCTTGATCGGTTTCAGGAACGGCAGAATCACCTCAAAGCTCATCGCTGCACCTTCCGGGGATCGAAGCCGATCCGCTCCTGCTCGAACCAGGTCATGTCGATGGGAAGGAAGTCGGGTTTGAGGTAGCAGTAGGTGGCAGGTCTTGGGCTGATGCCGTCAAAGGCTGCGATGATGGCCTGCGCATTCTTTAATTCAAAGAACACCCGCTCGTCAAACAGCGGCTCTTTGTGCTTCTGGTACTGCTTGGAGGCCGAGACTGATCCTTTATTGGAAGACGTGCGGCCACTGAGCCAGCCGACGTTGGCGTTGGAGCTGGATTCGGAAACGGAGTAGCTGATCCGAGTGCGGTCGGTCTTGCCACAGATCTCCGATGCGAAACGCGCTGTGTCGGGATCGGAAGTGGACAAGAAGACCTTTGTGCGAAATGCCTGGAGTAACGTCTTCACCCCCTCATTCGGCAGGGCCTCCTTCAGTGACGAGACGCTCTGCGTGGCTACAATGGGAATGCACTTCGGCTGCCGGGAGATGGAAAGGAACCGTTCGTCGCCCGTGGGATTGTCCCCACCCACCGTGGCGTAGTTCTGGTACTCGTCACAGATGAATACCGTCGGGCGAAAATGGCGGTCGGGCTCGGCGTCCATCTTGGGGATGCGCAGTTGCACGGCGCGCTGATAGTCGATCTTCATCATGGTGCCGATGACTTTCGCCAATGCCGGGTTGAGGGCCACGGGGAAGTTCAGTCCGACAACCTTGCCAGACTCGATCAGTTCATCGAAGGGAGCCAACACGCGGCCATGCGGATCGTTGTCGCATCGCTGGCCTTCGTACATTTCCTTCGGCGGGCAGAAGACGCGCCGCACATCCGGATCGGTTTCGAACAGCGACAGGAAAACGGCGATACCTTGAATGATCGACGTCTTGACCTCGGAGCGGAAGAACTTCCAATGCTCCCAGTACCAGTAGTCCACGCTTCTGAACCGCTCACGTGCCGAAGCATCACCGCAATGACGTACATATAAGGTTGCGGTCGCTCCGGTCTCGCGGGTCAGAATTGCGTCCAGTTCCTCGGTCCAGCGAGCTCTATACTCGTCCGAATCGTCCCTTCGCTCAAAGCCGAACTTTCGCAATGACGCCTCGTGCCGCAAATACACAGCCTTGTCGATTCCCACATAGCGGACGTCAACGAAACTGCGCCCGAGTTTGATTAACATCCGCTCCAGCGCGTTGGAGCTGATGACAGTGCGGAAGACATCGACGAGCGTGACGTATCCATCACGGATGCGATGCAGCAGAATCACGTACCGGACAAGGTCCGTGTACGACTGCTGCCAGAAGGGTTCCTTTCCCCTTCCCCAGATCGAGGTGATGATGGAGGCAATGTTGTACGCCTGGGCGTAGGGGTCAAGATCGTTGTTCAGCGGGTTGTAGCGCATATCGCCGTCGAGCGAAACCTCGACGTAATCCTGTTCCCGTCCGCACTCGCGGAGAATTGCGCTCAGTTGCCGGCAAAGATCGCCCTTGACTTCAAGAACGATGCCGGAGAGTTTGCGCTCGGGATCATTGGCTCGGTAGGCGAAGAGCTGCCGCATTGCCGGAAGGATAAATGCCTGAGTTTTGCCGGAACCGATGGCCCCAACTACGGCGATCCCGGTGTAGAGGCCACGCTCGGGCAAGGCCAGCCAATGTGGGGCCGGTGACTGTTCCGGCTTCAACTGCTGATGGATCTCGCCGACCACTAGGAACAGATCGCGCCGTGTGCGAGGATCAGGAAGGACCGGAAGACGGCCAGCACTCTGGTTTAGGTCCGGTGCATAGAAGTGGACGTAGGCCAGCGAAAACAGGATGGAGCTCACGAGAAACGGCGTGCTGTATAGAAACATCGCGTAGCTCCAGGTCAGTTCCTGATAGATGATGGGGCGTTCGATTGCGATCAGCCGCATCAACGGATCAGATTGTTGGATGGGAAACAGACTCCGAAGCACCAAGCCACTGGCCGCGCTCAGGCCGAGCGAGATCAGTAAGCGGTGCTCGACCAAGTCGCGAGTGAGTTTCTGAAGAGCTTTCGGAATACGCATTGAGTGTCTCCTTCGATTACTGGCGGATGGCCGTTCCTGGTACCGGCACAGCCAGCTTCGACGTGGGATCGGTTGTGACCTTGGTTGCTACAGGAGCGGGCTTCGCGTCTTTCGTGAGCGGTGCGATCTTGGCGTCGTTCGCAGCCTTGTATTTCTGGAATTCTTCCGATTGTGTGAGGCCGAAGCGCAACAACTCGTTAACGACATACTTGCGGTCGTTCTCCGACCATTGGCACATCAGGTCGATGTCGTGCGAGATGGACCCTTCGATATTGGTTTTCAGTAGCACCCAGTTGATCTTGCTGGCGCCGTGTTCGATCCTCAGCTTGCTCATATCGTTCACCTCTCGGGCCGCAGTCACGGCCTCGGTTTGCACTTGTTCGGTACCGCTACGGTCCAGATCAGGTACCGACTTTGGTCTGACTCCGTGGCAACTCGGTCCGGGGGCGGGAGCGACCAGCGTCAGCGGCAGCTCGTGAGGGCGGGGTCGCTCCCGCCCCCGGTTGACCCGGGTTTTCCGTAACTGCTTGTGTATTAAGTGGTTCACCGTGTTAACTCCGAACCTTGCCGGGAACCATGCGGTTCATTCCTTTGCAGGGCGGGATAGCTGAACCTGAGCAGCAAGGTTGTGAAGTGCGGACGCAATGGCAGCGCCGATTGCGGGCGATTCCGGGGAATGCTCTTCCACTCAGGGTTGAGCAGTTGCTGCGGCCGCTCAGACCCGACGACAAATTCTTTCCGAAAGAATGCCGCCGCCTCCCGGAAGTTGTGATCGGAAGCTGCGACATAGATCAACTCGAAGTACGCGACAGCCCGCAGCAGCGCACCCATCGCGCTTAACACACGCTGAAATTTCGTGATGGTCAGCAGCCCTTCATCGACAAAGATGAAGCGGACCAAAGAGGTGGCAGGCTGGGTCCGATCCATCAGGGAGATCAACGTGGACTGAATTTCGGGACGAAGAACATCGTCGCCAGTGGTGAAGATTTGTGCATCAATGCCGCGTGTCCGCGCGAAGTATTCTAGTTTCTCTTCGTCGTTTTCGAGATAGTGCTCGTGATCGTTTTCAAGAATGTAGTCAAGCCGCATCAGCCTTGCCCGAACATCGGCATCGCCTTTGACGCGCCGGTTCTGGGAGTTCGGAGCGCCGACCAGTCGGTAGATGGGCTTATGGAACAGGTGATACACCTGCCGTCTATGCGCCGTGTCGAGCAACTGAACGTGGCCAGCGATGCGTGCCTTTTCGAGGAAGCGCATGACGATCGAGCCTTTGTTCCGGTCAATGAAGTAGTCGAACTGGCGGCGAAGGAAGTAGCCGGAATGAACGGCGACGAGGTACAGGAACGATGCTTCGCGTTCGGTGTAACCGAGTGATTCAAGTGCGACGATAGGATCGACGGTCATGGGTTATAGCTCCAGAACGTTGTCGAGCAGGTGATGGTCGCCTTCAATTTTGGCCGTGAGGGTGGCCCGGTCCGAGGACGAAGCGTAGAGATGAAATCCTGCTTGCGCTTTGTTGCGAAGATGGCCGGGTCGATAGGCCGCAGTGAGGACTTCAATGTCGGTATGTCCGGACTGTGAGCCTTGATCCATATCTCGCTCGCCCTCGCGGGCGAGGTCGTACTCGATCCGAGCATCAGGAATCTGAATGCCGTCGTTGACGAATGGAAGATCGAACTCCCCGGCGACCTGCTGTTTGATCTCATTCATGTCCCGTTCGGGGTCGGCCTTGCGCTCGGCATAGATGGCTTTCTGAATCTGTGCCTTCAACTCGAAGTCGAGCCGGACGCGAAGGTTGGATCCGCCAGCTCTCTCAATCTGATCGGCTTCTTTCCGATACGCGCGATAGATTTGCGCGTCATGCTCGACCTCGCGCGGCTTCACCAACCCCGCGTAGAGCTTCTGGTCTTCTGGAAGGCCGGATGTTTGCCGCGCCACGTCCTTGCCGGCTCGCGTGAGCGTGACCACCTCGATGCGTCGGCTTTGCCCACGACGCCCGTCGCGCCGGGCCTGAACGGCATCGATCTGGACCAGCCCCTGCTGTTTTAGGAAGGCGAGGTCGTGTTCCAGCCGGGAAGGACGGTTGCCGTAAACCGTCTCCGCAAGATCGGGCGTCGAGATCACACGGAACCGTCCCACCTCGGCGATCAGCTTGACTTCTTCGGTGCGCAGACTCAGGCCGATGGTCTGCGGCGGGATACGGTCGCGTTGGGTCCGCTGGTCGTGCGGGATGTCGCGCGGACGGGAGCGGGGGAGTTCGAGGCGTGTTTGCTCTCGTGGCTCCGGTCTCGGGAGATTGAGCTGGGCTGGATTCGCGGCCTGCTCACTTAGGCGCTCGCGGCGGAGTTCAATGGGCGAAGGCTCAAGCGGCGGTGTTGACGCCGATTCGGGCTCCCGCTTGCGACGCACTTCATGTGGTAAGTCCCGAGGCAGATCAAATCGCATTTACTCCTCCTCGCGTCGTGGCTGGGCATCTTCAGCTTTGAAGTCGAATGTGTGCTGGCGCGGATCACCGCTCGGAACATCAGGCGCGTTGTGTTCGTCAGCAACGGACTCACGATCTTTGTGCGGTGGGGAGGTCGGAGCTTCTTCTTTCTTGTCCACCTCGTCATATTTAATGTCGGTTCGTTGGCCATAGATTTTGCGGATCTCGTACTCGGAGACATCGCCGAAGGCTTCCATCTCGCGCTGGGCTGCGTCGCGGGCGGCGCGTACACGAGCCACCAGATCGAACGAATAATCCAAGTGCTGTGGACGGTCCACATCGTCGGACGGTATCGGGCGTGGTGTTTCCTGTTCCATATCAGGGCGGTTCCTTTCATTCGCCGTCGAATTGCGCGGTGATTTCTTCTGAGAGTTCGTTGTGCCCACTGTGAATCTCCTGGTCGAGGTGCTTGAGTTTTCGGCCCGTGTCGCGAAGGAAGAACTTGCGCTCAATCCAGATAGTGAGGCCGAGGATGTTGGCGAACAGGAGCGCGCAATAGGCTGCAATCGCGCGGAGGTAGTGGTGAGCAATGAGGCCGCGCCACGGAGTCAGGAACTTCAGCTCGCCGCTGAGCCAGACGCCGAGCGCGAGGAAGATCAGGGTGGCGACGAAGACGGCGTTGGCGAACACGGTGTTCCTTTCCGCTGCGACGAGGGCGGCAATGATCGAAACAAAGGCGAGGAGTCTGGGACTCCCCGCCCGGTGTAAGGCGCAGCCGCTCAGGCGGCATTGCCTTCGGGGGTCGATTCGGCACCGGGATTCGCGGGGCGTTCCAGCTTGCGGACGTGGCTGGCGCGAATCTCCCAACTGCGGCGCTTCGCGCTCTTGGTGCCCTTGCCGGTTTCGGCTTCGTACTCGGAGCTGCGCAACTCACCTTCGATCTCGGCGTAGTCGCCCTTCTTGAGCGGCTTCGCGAACTCGGCGGGTTTGCCGAAGCAGACGATACGGTGCCACTCTGTGTGCGAGATCCACTCGCCGCTCTGCTTGTCCTTGTAGCTGGACTTGGTGGCCAGCGAGAAGACGGTGAACGTGTTGCCGTTGGTGGTCGATTTGGTCTCGGCGTCCTTGCCGATGAAACCTTTGAGCCGGATGCTGTTTTCGTAGAGTGCCATTGTCTTTTCCTCCGTATTGGTTTGGCCCGAATCTCACTCGGGATACCCTTTGCGCGAAGCGACGGGAGTGTGCCCCGCTCCCAAGGCAAGGGGCGCATTTTCGGGAGTGGGGACCCGAGCTCGTCTCGGGGGAGGAGTCCGGAAAATGCAAGAACCGCAGTCCGCCGGGCGCGGGAAGAGCACCGAGCGGGTGGCCGAGAGAGTGACAGGACAACACCTGGAGGAATGGCGCTCTGCATGCGAAACATTCCGGCCAAGTGCTGATGAAGGAAGCGGCCCAGACCGCCTGTCAGCAACAGGTCCGTCCTGGTTTGCCTGTCCAGAAGGGAAAAGCAAGCTCCGAGTTCGCACATGCTGGGGCACTGCCATACTTCGGTCGGTCGTTGAAGCCGCAAGAAGACACCGCCGAGGTGACAGCCCAGTGCGAAGAGACGCCGATGCCGTGGCAAGGAGCTCGTGTACGAATTGGAGTGCGGCTGCCATCGTCATTTGTCGAATGCCTGGTCCTCGCGGCAATAGCTGATGACAAGGCCGAGCGGATTCGAGAGCAGCATCTGGTTGGGAACCTCATCCCGGAAGCCGTAGACGACGTTGGCGGTCCAGCGTTCGCGGCGCTGCTCCTGCTGATCGCCGATGGAGTGGAAGACCTTCTCGAACTCGACGTGGGCGCGATACGGGGCTTGCCGCGTGTCTTCCAGCATCACGGCCTTGATCTCGATGTCCACATTGGGCTGGCCGGGGTCGAGCAGGAAAGAGTCGAGCGTATTGGACTTGCGAACCTGGGAGAGCGTCGCACCCTGCAGGTCGTTGGAGAAGAAGTTCAACGACTCGGCGAAATCGCGATGCAGAGTCGAGTGATTGCGTCCGTAATACAGTCCGGCCCAGCGTGCCAGGTAGTACTTGCTGACGCGCTCGATAGGAATCGAGTGGAAGTCGTCATAGCGCATCACCTGTCCGCGCCCGGAGTCGGTTACGGAGATAATCAGCGGCTTGAGTTGCAGCGCGGCGGTCTGGGCCCGGTAAAGAAGGAACAAACAGATGCTGGAGACTACGGCGAGCACCAAGATGGCAACCTTCAAATACGTGTTGGTCACGACCGGCTCCCCATAGGCTTCGAGGAATTTCTGGCCGGCCTCGGTGATCGGAAATGGATCTCGCGTCTTTGTCATGGCGAATTACCCCAGTGGGTTTACCCAGGAACCGGAACGACCTCCGAGAATCGACGCGGTCAGCTCCGGGATTTTGATCAGCCCGTAGATGCAAACAAACAGCGTTACCAGCAAAGCGGGCAGAATAGTGAAGGCATTGGAAAGCGACAGTGGGCCGATGACGGCCAGCATCCCGAGCAGCACCTTCGAGAAAACGAAGATGAAGGCGGCGGCAACGACTTGGTAGAAGCTGAAGCCTAGGAATGCTTTGAACCATCCCCAGAAGAGCCAGTCCATCTTCGGCACGATAAACCACGGAATGAACATCGGCCCGATCAGTACGCAGACCGCTGAAGCGACCATGCCGTAGGCGATGACGGCGAAGGCTACGGCCTCCATCGCGGCAAGAATCACAGCGATCAGAAGGTAGGTCAGGTCTTCGAGGATGCTGTACTTGCCGGGAGGCGCCCCAAGCTGCTCCTCCGCGTTGACGATGGTGTTGGCGATCTGCTGCGTCTGGTCGGACTCGATCTGGTTGGAGATGTTTTGGGCCTCTTTCGTGACAAGGTCCGAGAAGCTGTAGCCCACGCCTGGGATCGGTGCGGAGTAATACGTCAGCATCCCCAACCCGAAGGAGATCATCAGAATCAGGTCGGCGAATTTGGCGAAATGGAATCCGCCGCCATGCCCCTGCGAGGCGGACAGGGCGGACTTGATCCCGAACCAGGCAATCAGGATCACGGCCAGGCCGCGGAAGATGTTGAGTCCCGTGGCCTGCAACGTGGCACTGTTCGAAGTGATCAGTTGACTGACCGCCTGGTTCAGGGCGGTAAAGGGGTTTGGCTGCATGGCTCAGTGTCCTGTCGTTGAAAGGGAGACGGAGTGGATGGCATCGCTCACGCCGGAGGTCATGCTCTCGATCAGCGTGGGAAAGGTTTGCTGGAAGTAGATCGACTGGTTCATGAGCCGATTGCGCTCGTCCAGTTGCTCCTTTTCATCGAGCGCCTGCTGCGCGGCCTCGGCTGCGAGGATCTGGTTGGTGTCCTGCTGCGAGTGAATCTGCAGCATGGTGGCGGAATTGATCTTGCCGAGCAGGGCGTTCGAGGTTTGCTGTGTCGGGTCGGTCGAGTAGGTGTCGGATTCGAGGTTCGTCAGCTTCTGCTGGAAGGTCTGGGAATCGGAGCGGATGGTGCCGAGCGTGGACAACGAATTTGTCAAGGTCGCCTGCCCGATCTCGGAGGAGGCATACTGGTTCTGGATCGCTGTTTGCGTGGGTGCATCCTGCGAGGACAGTGCACCGTCCGGATAGCTCTGCAACGGAATGACGGCAGCGTTATAGGCGGAAGTGGCGCGCGTGGGGTTGCCGAGATCGAGCGCGTTGATCCATGCGGAGGTATTGCCGTAGGTGTCAGGCGCCGATGCGGATGCGAAGCTGGTCCACATGGAAAAGTCGGACCGATACCGCGCGGCGAGATCCTGCGGCATCCGCGACATCTGGTAGGCAAGGTTGTAGGCGGCGATGACCTGGTTCATCGTCCTGTAGGCAGTGGTATAGATCTGCTCTGCGGTTTGTAAGCTCTGCGATCCCTGCTCGATCTGCTCGATGGCATGGGCGCTCTGCGTGGGGTCATAAACGATGCCCGAGCCGAACTGTGCGTGCGCCAGAGGCGCGAGCGCAGAGATGAGAAAGACGAGGGGAAGTAACGATTTGAGTGATTTCATGACGGCTCCTTTCCGTTGAATGGCGCGTGGGTGGTGTAGCGGTAGGGTGAGGGTTTCTTTGGCGGCAAGGGGGAGGCGCAGCCAACCACAAGCAAGCCGAGAAGCGTGAGCATGGCCACGCGCATCACATCACCCCCGGCATGTCGTGGTCCTCGTATGCGGGCAGCAGCATGTCCTGCGTGATGTACACCTTGATCCGGTGGCCCTCACGGATGGTGATGGTCGGCGGGATATTGATGAAGCGGTCGAGTACGTCCGCGCCCGATTGCGACAGGCTGGAGGCAACGCCCTGTTCGTACATCGACGGGCCGCTCAGGGTGTAGCCGTTGCCATACGTCGCCGCCTCGGCTGCGCCTGCGATCACACCGAGCGCAATGCTTGCGCCGAAGATTTCGAGGTAATGGTTGTTGATCTTATCTTTGAGGCCGGTTTCACCGGCCTGGTCGAGTCCGTGGAACTGGTCGAGATCGACGGAGTAACCGTCCGGCATAATCATCCGCTGGAAGACGACGGCAAGACGCTTCTGCCCAAAGCCGGAGACCTTCTGAACATCGCCGAGAATGAACGTCCCTTCGGGGATGAGCACATGCTGGCGGTCCCGGCTGTAGACGGGATTCGTCACCATGACCTTGACCGGGCCGGCAAACTCGCCGTCGAGACGGTTGACCAGGGCCGTATCGATGCTGGTGCCCTCGAAGATCACATAGGGGCGGCCATGCGCAGCGTCGATGTTGACTTCCGGCGCGCGTTTGCCTGCGGCAGCGGCGGTTTGCGAAGCAGAAGCCTGCTGCGGTAAATTCTCAGG
>JAVUPY010000063.1 GCA_032252755.1 Terriglobia bacterium | reverse complement strand
AGATGGTGATGCCTGGCGACAACGTGACGCTGGAGATCGAGTTGATCACGCCGGTGGCAATGGAAAAGGGGCTCAGGTTCGCAATCCGCGAAGGCGGACGAACGGTGGGCGCCGGTACCATCACCGAGATCATCGCGTAGTTAAGAATCGGATGACTCCCGCATCTGCCAACCGCGGCAGATGTGGGCACCAAGAGGTTTGGTTTAACGAATTTGATTGTGGCGTAGCCAAGTTGGTAAGGCACCGCACTGTTAATGCGGCTATCGTAGGTTCGAATCCTACCGCCACAGCCAGATGTAGCTCGGCCAGAGTATCGGCCGATTCCCGGGCTTCGACCCGGGCAAGGCTTTGCAGAAGCCTGCAAAGTAAACTTAAGAGGAGTAGCAATGCCCCGCGAAATTTGTCAGCTGCAGTGCACTGAGTGCAAAGACAAGAATTATTCAACGACCAAGAACCGCAAGACGACCACCGAGCGTCTTGAGTTCAGCAAGTTCTGCCGGAAGTGCCGCAAGCACACCCCGCACAAGGAAGTGAAATAAGCGGACGGATATCCCGTTTGCTTGTGTGCGGCGCGGTAGCAGGGAGACACAGGGGCGTAAGCTCAACGGCTAAACTGCCGGTCTCCAAAACCGGACTTGGGGGTTCGAATCCCTCCGCCCCTGCCATCAACTCTCGGTATCGTGGGACGCACGATCGGTGAGTGAAGTAGAAGTAGACCTGGGGGTCCAAAGTCAGAGTGACTCGGCAACTCGGGTCGTGAAGGATTGAAATGGCTAAGGCGGCAGTGGCAAGTATGGAAGAGAACAGTCTCGCCGGACGGTTAAAGAGTTGGCCGCAGCGGATCAAGGCGTTCTACAACGACACCCGCAATGAGATGAAGAAGGTCACCACGCCCTCCATGAAAGAGGTGCAGTCGACCACGACGGTCGTCATTATCGCCGTCTTCCTCTTCGGGATTTACTTCTTTGTCGTTGACGGCGTGATCGGACACGGTCTGGACTGGGTGTTCCGAACCCTGGCACACCGATAACGAGAACTCTGTTCCGCGCCATCGATTGTCGCCGCGGACGGAATGAGAAGGTATGGAAGAGCTTAATCAAAATAATCACGACGAGCAGGAACCCCGCGAAGAGCAGGCGGCTGAACGGTCGGGCGATACGCCCGCCCAGCCTCCAACGGAAGGTTCCACTTCGGCTACCGAGCCCCCCAAGAACCCGAACATGAAGTGGTACATCGTCCACACCTATTCGGGCTTCGAGCGCAAGGTTCGTGAGTCGCTGGAGTCTCGTATTCACGCCTTCGGCCTCGAAGGAAAAATCGGCAAAGTGCTGATCCCGACCGAGTCGGTCACCGAGGTTCGTGGCGGCAAGAAGTACACCTCGGAGCGCATGTTCTATCCCGGCTACGTGCTGGTCGAAATGGATCTGACAGGGTTCCGTACCGGCGGCGAAGGCGATCACGTGTGGCACGTGGTTAAATCGACGCCCCGCGTCACCGGCTTCGTTGGCACCGCGAACGATCCGACGCCGCTCAGCGAGGAAGAAGTCAACCACATCGTTTACCGCGTCGCCGACAGCAAGGAGAAGCCGAAGCTCAAGGTCAAGTACGAGAAGAACGAGTCCGTCCGCATAACCGACGGTCCCTTTACGACCTTTACCGGCGTGGTCGACGAAGTCAACGAAGATCGCGAGACCCTGAAAGTCATGGTCACCATCTTCGGACGCAGTACCCCTGTCGAACTCGAGTTCGGCCAGGTAGAAAAGGTTCTCAGTTAAGGATTTAACAAACGGTTCCTACCTGACCCGGGCCGAAAATCCTAGACTCGGGGCCGAACCGAAAGGCGAAGCGGGAACCGGATACGAAAGGTAATTGAAGCGATGGCAAAGAAGGTCACAGGTTCCGTAAAACTGCAGATCGAAGCGGGCAAGGCTACCCCGGCGCCGCCGGTTGGTCCCGCCCTCGGTCAGGCGCAGATCAACATCATGGAGTTCTGCAAACAGTTCAACGCAAAGACGCAGAACAAGGAATTGGCCGGACTCATTATTCCGGTCGTCGTAACGGTTTACAGTGACCGTTCGTTCACGTTCATCACGAAGACGCCGCCCGCCTCGATCCTCTTGAAGCGCGCCGCCGCCGTGGCGAAGGGTTCTGGCGAACCCAACAAGACAAAGGTCGGCACCGTGACCGAAAAGCAGGTCGCCGACATCGCCAAGCAGAAGATGCCCGACCTCAACGCTGCCTCGTTGGAATCCGCGATCAAGAGCGTCAAGGGAACCGCGCGTTCCATGGGCATTGAGGTCACCGCGTAAGGTTTGTGCCCCCTTGTCGCGCAGCGACAGGGTGGGTAGTCAGCAGTTAGTCGAAAACACCACGGCGCGGCAATCCAACGTCGCGCGGTGGGAGACAGGAGCCAAAATGGCAAGGAAACCAGGAAAGAATATCGAGAAGGCGCGTAAGGAGGTCGAAGCCCGTCCTTACGTCCTGCAGGATGCGATACAGCTCTTGCAGAAGGTGAAGTTCGCCAAGTTCGACGAGACCATCTCGGTCACGCTTCGCCTCGGAGTCGATCCGAAGCACGCCGACCAGATGGTGCGCGGCACCGTGGTTCTGCCGCACGGACTGGGCAAGTCGAAGAAGGTGCTCGTCATAGCTTCCGGCGACAAACTCCGCGAAGCCGAAGCGGCCGGTGCCGATTTCGTCGGTGGCGAAGACATGGTCGAGAAGATCCAGAAGGAAAACTGGACCGACTACGATGCCGTCGTCGCGACCCCCGACATGATGCGTTCCGTCGGTAAACTCGGTAAGGTACTTGGCCCCCGCGGCCTCATGCCAAACCCGAAGACCGGTACGGTCACCATGGACATCGCCAAGGCCGTCACCGAAGTGAAGGCCGGTAAAGTCGAGTTCCGCACCGACAAGACGGCACTCGTTCACGTCCCCGTCGGCAAGATTTCCTTCACCGCCGACAAGCTGGTCGACAACGCCAACACCGTCATCAGCAGCGTGATCAAGGCGAAGCCGGCTGTCGCCAAAGGTAAGTACATCAAGGCCTGCTACATCAGTTCCACCATGGGCCCCGGCATCCAGCTGGACACAACGGCCCAGGAGGCCGCCGCTAAGGCGTAAGGCTGCGTAGAACAGATTCCGCAGCCCACGGCTGCAACAAAGGATTCGGACATGGCTGTCACAAAAGCGAAAAAGATTGAACAGGTCGATCAACTCACCAGCGAGCTGAAGGACGTCAACAGCGGCATCGTTGCAGAGTTCGGCAAGTTGACCGTCGAAATGGATTTCGAGCTGCGCAAGGCGGTTCGTAACGCCGGCGGCAAGTACCGCGTCGTCAAGAACACTCTCGCAGAGCGTGCCGTGAAGGGCACCGCTTTCGAGAAGAGTCTGAAGGACCTCGCCGGTCGCACCTCGATCGCATATACCAAGGGCGACATCGTTGCGCTCGCCAAAGCCCTCACCAAGTACGCCAAGGACAACCCGGAACTCACATTCAAATCCGGCGTCGTTGAAGGGCGTGTCATTGAGGCCAAAGAGATCAACGCCCTGGCGAGCCTGCCTTCCAAGGAAGAGCTCTACAGCAAGCTGTTGTTCCTGCTCAACGCTCCGGCGCAGCGCCTGGTCACCGTGATGAACGCGACTGGACGCGACCTCGCGGTCGTCGTAAACCAGGGCGTACAGGAAAAGAAGTTCAAGGAAGCGCAGTAGCTTCCGGCCTCTCTCACGAGAGTGCCTGCTCTTTAACAAGTTCGGGCTGATGAAAGTCAGTCCAAAGATTTCCGTTATCCGTTGTGGGGCGTGCTTCGTCTGTTGCGACTGTCTGGCGCGACGGCAGAGGGTTCGGTCTTGACCGGAGCGGGTCCAAGCAACGCAGTGATTGCGTGGCGGCCACTCGCAGGCTTCGAGCATAGGCTCTGGCGGTAACGAAATCGAAACACACAACGAATAACGAATTCGAATTGGAGAATGAAAATGGCGGATCTGCAGCAGTTGGAAGAACAGATTGTTGGTTTGTCGCTGCTCGAAGCGGCTGAACTGGTGAAGAAGTTGGAAGGTCGTCTTGGCGTGTCGGCTGCGGCCGCTGCCCCGGTCATGGTTGCCGGCGCGGCTGGCGGCGCGGCTGCCGCGGCCCCGGCGGAAGAGAAGACGGAATTCACCGTCGTTCTGACCGCCGCCGGCGCCAACAAGATCAACGTGATCAAGGCTGTCCGCGAAGTCACCAGCCTTGGCCTGAAGGAAGCGAAGGACCTGGTGGATGGCGCTCCCAAGACCGTGAAGGAAGGCGTGTCGAAGGACGAAGCAGCAACCATCCAGAAGAAGTTCCAGGAAGCTGGCGCGACCGTAGAAGTTAAGTAGTTCTCTCGGTACCCCGCGTCTGCCGTTTTCGGCAGATGTGGGCTTTCACCGAGTCTTTTGAATCGAAATGCCGCTGGCGTGAATCCAAGCAGATACACGGGTTCGCGCCCGCGGATCCCGTTTTACCCTGCTCCCGGATTTGGCGGTGCGGTGAGCAGGTCGGCCCTCCCCAGTTGGTACTCCCGTGAGGGAGATTCCGGGCGTGGAGGTGCCGCGAAGTGGCTGTGACGTTGGTGGACGTTACAGAACTTTGCTGCCGCCGGGAAGTGAGCGACCCCCATCGCCGGATCGCGGAATTCCCTGGCAGGCAGGCGCAGTTGTCCAAGGGAGACAGAACGTGGGAACTCCCAACACTGCGTGGTCGAATTGAGAGTGGCAGGCAGCCTGGCACCACCAGGCTGGGAACAGGCCAAGCACAAACTGGCGCAGGAAGACACAAACGAAATCTCTTCCTTCAAAAGGGAAGGTCTAAGGACGCATTGAACGGCGCCCACGGGGAATCTTGTTCCTCGCGGGCTAAGCGCGTTTTTGCTCCGTTGCGAGATGTTCCGGGATGCGGAACCCGCGCAGGAGCCGCACCGTCAACGGTTTTTCGCGCCAGCAGCAAGTATTCGAAGTTAGGACAAAGCGTCGTCAACGAGCGGCGCGGCCGGTAAGGGCGGAAGGCACTTCCGGCACAACTCAGGAGTTCTACTAATGGCTGAAAAGAAACTACCCTTCCGCAAGCGACTCGACTTCTCGAAGATCCCGGCGACGATTCAGATCCCCAATCTGATCGAAGTACAGAAGCGTTCTTACGACCGCTTCCTGCAGATGGACCGTCTGCCGAGTGAACGTGATGATGCGGGTTTGCAGGCGGTATTCCAGTCGGTGTTCCCGATCTCCGATTTCCGGGGCGTAGCCCAGTTGGAGTTCGTCGATTACGCAATCGGGAACTGGGAGTGCAAGTGCGGTCACCTAAAGGGACTGCATCACCTGCGCACCACTTGTAAGAACTGCGGCGCAACCGTAGTCACCGATCCGTTCCACCCCGGCGACGTGCTTTGCACCAAGTGCGGCACCTACAACGCCAATACACCCGACTTCTGCACCAAGTGCGGTGACCCGGTCGGCATGCAACTGAAGTATGACGTGGCCGAGTGCGAAGAGCGCGGCATGACTTACAGCGCTCCTCTCAAGGTGACCATGCGCCTCTCCGTCTTCGAAAAAGACGCCGAGACCGGCGCCAAGCACCTGCGCGACATGAAAGAGCAGGAAGTGTTCTTCGGCGATATTCCGCTGATGACCAACAATGGCACCTTCATCGTCAACGGCACTGAGCGCGTCATCGTCAGCCAATTGCACCGTTCGCCGGGCGTCTTCTTTGAAACCGCCAACAACCGCACCTACTTCCTCGGCAAGATCATTCCGTATCGCGGTTCGTGGGTGGAGTTCGAATACGACCAGAAGAACGTCCTTTACGTCCGCATCGACCGCAAGCGCAAGTTCCTCGGAACTATCTTCCTGCGCGCCCTCGGATTGCGCTCGGACGAGGAGATTTTGCGCACGTTCTACACCGTCGATCGCATCGTTCTGCGCGATCAGAAGCTCTACTGGACCCTGGAACCCGGTGTCGAACGTCCGACGAACCTGCTCGGACTGAAGCTTTCGCACCGTGTCGCCAAGGGCAGCGAAGAGATCGCTCACGCCGGACGCAAAGTTACGGCTTCCGTCCTGAAGGAAATTCAGAAGGCCAAGGTCAGCGAGATCGAAGTTGAACTCGGTGATCTCGAAGGCGCATTCACTGTCTCCGACGTCGTTGACACCAACACTGGCGAAGTCCTGCTGGAAGCCAACACCGAAATCACCGCCGACAAACTCTCGAAGTTCCTTGATGCCGGCGTTGGTGAGATCCAGGTGTTCTTCCCCGAGCGAGACGACGTGGGCACAGTCATCAGCCAGACGCTGCGCCGCGATTCCGTCAAGACGCCGCAGGAAGCCCTGATCGAAATCTACCGCAAGCTGCGCCCCGGAGATCCGCCGACATTGGACACCGCAACCGCGTTGTTCCACGGCATGTTCTTCGATCCGCGCAAGTACGACTTCTCGGCCGTTGGCCGCCTGAAGTTCAACATCAAGCTGTTCGACAACGCCGACGCGACCGATCGTCACAACCGCACCCTCGAGCCGGAAGATTTCTACGGAACCATCCGTTACCTGCTCAAGCTGCGCAAGAACATCGGCGCCGTCGATGACATCGATCATCTCGGCAACCGCCGCGTTCGCGCGGTCGGCGAGTTGATGGAGAACCAGTTCCGCATCGGCCTCGTCCGCATGGAACGCGCCATCAAGGAAAAGATGAGCGTGTACCAGGAGATGTCGACGGCGATGCCGCACGACCTCGTGAATGCCAAGCCGGTTATGGCAGCCATCCGCGAGTTCTTCGGTTCTTCGCAGTTGTCGCAGTTCATGGACCAGACCAACCCGCTGTCGGAGATCACGCACAAGCGTCGTCTCTCCGCACTCGGGCCGGGCGGTCTGTCGCGTGAGCGCGCCGGATTCGAGGTTCGCGACGTTCACCCGACGCACTACGGCCGCATCTGCCCAATCGAGACGCCGGAAGGTCCGAACATCGGCCTCATTTCGTCGCTCAGTTGCTACGCGCGCATCAACGACTACGGCTTCATCGAGTCGCCCTACCGCAAGGTCAAGGGCGGACGTGTGATGGACTACGTCTCCGTCGTCAACTCCGGCGACAGCGACTTCAAGGTCGGCGATCACGTCGAGAAGGCCGAGATCCTCAAGGCCAACGAAGACCTGCGCGGCCGTCGCAAAAAGCCGATCGAGTGGGAGCCGTTCTCCTTCTACCTCTCCGCATGGGAAGAAGATAAATACGTCATCGCCCAGGCGAACGCCGAACTCGACGAGAAGAACCGTCTCGTCGCTGAACTCGTCAACGCCCGTAAGGCCGGCAACTTCGTTCTCATCAGCCGCGACGACGTCGACTACATCGACGTCAGCCCGAAGCAGTTGGTTTCCGTCGCCGCCTCGCTGGTTCCGTTCCTCGAGCACGACGATGCCAACCGCGCTCTCATGGGCGCGAACATGCAGCGCCAGTCGGTTCCGCTCCTCCGCGCCGAAGCCCCCATCGTGGGCACCGGCATGGAAGGCGTCACCGCTCGCGACTCCGGCGCGGTCGTGCTCGCACGCCGCAACGGCCTCGTCGATTCGGTCGACTCCGAGCGCATCATCGTGCGCGTCGAAGGCGAGCATCATCCGACGCAGCTGTCGCGTGAAGTCGGTAGCGACATTTACTCGCTTACGAAGTTCAAGCGATCGAACCAGAACACCTGCATTAACCAGAAGCCGGTCGTGAAGAAAGGCCAGCGCGTGGTGAAGGGTCAGGTGATCGCCGACGGTCCTTGCACGGACAACGGCGAGCTGGCGCTCGGGCGCAACGTGCTCGTGGCCTTCATGCCGTGGCGCGGTTACAACTTCGAAGACGCCATCCTCGTTTCGGAAAAGCTGGTGAAAGAGGATTACTACACCAGCGTCCACATCGAGGAATTCGAAATCGAATCGCGCGATACCAAGCTGGGTCCCGAAGAAGTCACGCGTGACATTCCGAACATCAGTGAAAGCGCCCTGCGCGATCTCGACGAGAGCGGCATCATCCGCATCGGCGCGACCGTGAAGGCGGGTTCCATCCTGGTCGGCAAGGTCACGCCCAAGGGCGAAACCCAGCTCACGCCGGAAGAGAAACTGCTCCGCGCCATCTTCGGCGAGAAGGCCGGCGACGTTCGCGACGCTTCTCTCTACTGCCCGCCGGGCATCGAGGGAACCATCGTCGACGTCAAGATCTTCTCCCGCAAGGGACAGGAAAAGGACGAGCGCGCCAAGCAGATCGAGGCCGAGCAGGTCGCACGGCTCGAGAAAAACCTCTCGGATGAGATTCGAATTCTCACCGACGAGCGCCTCAAGCGTCTCGAAGGACTGTTGGGTGGCAAGGAAGTGCAGGCTGACCTGCACGACGAGCGCACCAACATACGCCTCCTGACAAAGGGCACCATTCTCGACCGCGACATGATCGAGCGCATCTCGACCCGCAATCTGAAGCGCATCAAGTACAACGACAAGGATCCGCGGGTGAACGAGCAGATCGACGAGATCGAGGAAATGACCTCGCGTCAGATCGACGTTCTGCGCAAGATCGTCCGCGAAAAAATCGAAAAGCTGCAGAAGGGCGATGAGCTGCCACCGGGCGTGATCAAGCTGGTGAAGGTTTACATTGCCATGAAGCGCAAGCTGAGCGTCGGCGACAAAATGGCCGGCCGCCACGGTAACAAGGGTGTGATCGCCCGCATTCTGCCCGAAGAGGACATGCCGTACCTCGAAGACGGAACCGCGATGGAGATCGTGCTCAACCCCCTGGGCGTGCCAAGCCGTATGAACGTCGGCCAGATTCTCGAAACGCACCTTGGCTGGGCCGGACACGAGCTCGGAAAGAAAATCAGCGAGCTCCTCGCTGAGAACAGCAAGGCCGACCACATCCGTCGCGAGATCAAGAACCTATTCAAGGACACGGCGTTTGTCGACGAATTGCTCGACGTCGATGACGACACGCTCCTGAAGGTCGCCGACGGAATGAAGGAAGGAACCTTCTTCGCATCGCCGGTGTTCGACGGTTCGAAGGAAGCCGAGATCAAGTCGTTGCTCGACCAGTCCGGCCTGCCTACCGCGGGCAAGACGGTCCTCTTCGACGGCATGACGGGCGAGCGTTTCGAACAGCCGGTCACGGTCGGTTACATCTACATGCTCAAACTGTCGCACCTGGTGGACGACAAGATTCACGCGCGTTCCATCGGTCCGTACTCGCTCATCACCCAGCAGCCGCTGGGCGGCAAAGCGCAGTTCGGCGGACAGCGCTTCGGCGAAATGGAAGTGTGGGCACTGGAAGCTTACGGCGCTGCCTACATCCTGCAGGAGCTGCTGACGGCAAAGTCGGACGACGTCTATGGCCGAACCAAGATCTACGAGGCCATCGTGAAGGGCGAAGCCGCCATCGAACCCGGCGTCCCCGAGTCGTTCAACGTGCTCATCCGCGAATTGCAGTCGCTCTGCCTCGATGTCGAGTTGATCAAGGCGAAAGAGCGTGCGCTGCCCGAGCCTCAGGCTCCCATGGCAGCGGATTAATCAGTTCCCGGTTCCAGTTGCCGCTTCCAGTCGGAACGGCAACTGCCCCGGCGCTGACGCGAAGAGTTTTGGATTAGCGCCATCGTGGAGGTTCCGAAACACGATGTGCGGAGATTGAGGCCACTGCAAGCGATCGGTTGTCAACCGGCAACTAGCAACTGGCAGCAGGCCACTGATTTCGGATCCGCCGTGCAGCCGCGAAAGGCTGCAAGTCCTGGAGGCCCTCACAGCCATCCAGGGAGGAGGCAATTTGTACCGCTCGAGCCCATTTGATCTCGGCAACAACATCACGGATTTCGATGCCATCCGTATCAGCGTAGCCTCGCCCGAGAAGATCCGCTCCTGGTCTCACGGCGAGGTGACCAAGCCGGAAACGATCAACTACCGCACGTTCAAGCCGGAGCGCGACGGCTTGTTCTGCGCACGCATCTTCGGTCCCGTAACGGACTGGGAATGCCTTTGCGGCAAGTACAAGCGCATGAAGCACCGCGGCGTTATCTGCGACAAGTGCGGCGTCGAAGTCACGCTGTCGAAGGTTCGCCGTGAACGCCTCGGCCACATTGAACTGGCCTCACCGTGCTCGCACGTCTGGTTCTTCAAGGGACTGCCTAGCCGCATCGGGCACATCCTCGACATCTCGCTCCGCGACCTTGAGTCCGTTCTCTACTTCGAAGCGTACGTTGTCGTAGAGCCCGGCGAAGCTCCGGTAAAGGAACGCGAGATCATCAAGGACGAAGCCAAGTTCCGCGAACTCGACCAGGCGCACCGTCCGTCTGGCTTCAAGGCCATGATGGGCGCCGAAGCAATCAAGGAACTTCTGAAGCGCGTCGACGTCGACACCATGTCGGTCGAGCTTCGCGAGAAGATGCGCAACGAGAGCTCGCTCCAGAAGCGGCTCAAGTACGCCAAGCGCCTCAAGGTCGTGGAAGCCTTCCGCAAGTCCGGCAACAAACCGCAGTGGATGATTCTCGACGTGATTCCGGTCATTCCGCCGGAACTGCGTCCCCTCGTTCCACTCGATGGCGGCCGTTTCGCGACGTCCGATCTCAACGATCTCTATCGCCGCGTCATCAACCGTAACAACCGTCTCAAGAAGCTGATGGATCTGCACGCTCCTGAAGTCATCGTGCGCAATGAAAAGCGCATGTTGCAGGAAGCCGTCGACGCCCTGTTCGATAACGGCCGTCGCGGACGCGTGCTGCGTGGCGCCAACAATCGCCCGCTTAAATCCCTCAGCGACACGCTCAAGGGCAAGCAGGGCCGCTTCCGTCAGAACCTGCTGGGCAAGCGCGTGGACTACTCGGGCCGCTCGGTTATCGTCGTCGGTCCGGAACTCAAGCTGCACCAGTGCGGTCTGCCCAAGAAGATGGCTCTCGAGCTGTTCAAGCCGTTCATCTATCACCGGCTCGAACAGACCGGCCACTGCACCACCATCAAGCAGGCCAAGGAAATGGTGGAGCAGCAGGAACCCATCGTTTGGGACATCCTCGAAGAGGTCATTAAGGATCATCCGGTGCTCTTGAACCGCGCTCCAACCCTACACCGTCTCGGCATCCAGGCTTTCGAGCCGGTGCTGGTGGAAGGCAAGGCCATCAAGATTCACCCGCTGGTCTGCACCGCGTTCAACGCCGACTTCGACGGCGACCAGATGGCGGTTCACATTCCGCTGTCTCCGGAAGCCCAGGTCGAGGCCAGCGTGCTGATGCTCGCGTCGCACAACATCCTGTCGCCCGCCTCCGGTCAGCCGATCACCGTTCCTACCCAGGACATGGTGCTCGGAATGTACTATCTGACCAAGGAAGGCAAGGGCACCAAGGGTGAAGGCCGCGCATTCGCGAACCTCGAAGAAGTGATCCTGGCCAAGGAAGCCGGTGAGGTCGAAACCCTGAGCCCGATCCGCCTGCGTTATAGCGGCGAGGTCGTTGATCTCACCACCGCCTACGACGATCAGGACGTGATGCACACCGACTCGGTCACGATAAACCGTCAGTTCATCAACACCACCGTCGGTCGCGCCATCCTGAACGATCGCATGCGCGCCGCTGCACCGGGCATGCCCTACATCAACGGCTTGCTCAAGAAGAAGGGCATCGGCCAGTTGGTGAACTTCTGCTACCTCAAGTTCGGTCTCGAGACCACGGTCAAGATGCTGGACGAGATCAAGGGTTTGGGCTTCTCGTATGCAACCCGTGCCGGTCTGTCCATCGGCATCGACGACATGGTCATCCCGCCCAGCAAAGCCGGGGTGGTCAGAGACGCCGAAAAGGCCGTTGTCAGCGTGCAGCAGCAGTACCTGGACGGCGCCATCACCAACGGTGAACGCTATAACAAGGTTATCGAAATCTGGTCCGCGATTACCGAAAAGGTGGCCGACGAGATGTTCTCGGCCATGCAGCGCAAGGATAAGGAAGGCGAAATCAATCCGATTTACGTCATGGCCGACTCCGGCGCTCGTGGTTCGAAGCAGCAGATTCGTCAGCTCTCCGGTATGCGCGGTCTCATGGCCAAGCCGTCGGGCGAAATCATCGAGACGCCGATCACTGCCAACTTCCGTGAAGGTCTCACGGTGTTGCAGTACTTCATCTCGACGCACGGCGCCCGCAAGGGTCTGGCTGACACCGCTCTCAAGACGGCCGACTCCGGTTATCTCACTCGCCGCCTCGTCGACGTAGCCCAGGATGTCATCGTTTCCGAGTACGATTGCGGAACGGTCGACGGCATCTACGTCGGTTCCATCGTCGAGTCTGGCGACATCATCGAGCCTCTCCGCGACCGTATCGTTGGCCGCGTTTCGCTCGAGAAGATCAAGGACTACGAAGGCAACGTCATCGTCGACGTCAACCAGGAGATCACGGAAGATCTCGCCGGCCAGATTCAGGCCGCCGGTATCGAGCGAGTCAAGATTCGCTCCGTGCTCACCTGCGAATCGCGTCGTGGCGTTTGCGTCATGTGCTACGGCCGCAACCTGGCTTCCGGGCGCCTCGTCGAACTCGGCGAAGCTGTCGGCGTTATCGCGGCACAGTCCATCGGCGAACCCGGCACGCAGCTCACCATGCGTACCTTCCACATCGGCGGTACCGCATCGCGAGTCAGCGAGCAGTCGCGCCTCGACGCCAAGAACAACGGCATCGTCCGCTTCATCAACCTCCAGACCGTCCGTTCCAAGGCGGGCGACCTGGTCGTGATGAATCGGCAGGGCTCCATCGTCGTGGTCGACGAGAAAGGTCGCGAAAAGGAGCGCTACCAGGTCGTGTACGGCGCTCGCGTCAAGGTGGAAGAAGGAACGCCGGTCACTCTCGGCCAGGTCATGGTCGAGTGGGATCCGTACACCTTCTCGATCCTGACCGAAATCGGCGGCACCGTCTCTTACAAGGACCTCCACGAGGGCATGACGCTCCACGAGGAAGTCGACGAAGTCACCGGCCTCTCGCGCCTGGTTGTCGTCGACTCACCCGACGAGAAGCGCCAGCCGGCCATCGTCATCAAGGGCGCCAAGACCAACAAGCGCTACCTGATGCCGAGCCGCGCTCACCTCATGGTGCAGGACGGCGATGAGGTTCACCCGGGCGATGTGCTCGCGAAGATCCCTCGCGAAACTACCAAGACCAAGGACATCACGGGCGGTCTGCCGCGCGTGGTTGAGCTGTTCGAAGCCCGCAAGCCACGCGAAACCGCCGTCATCAGCGAAATCGATGGCACCGTGAAGTTCGGCGAAGTGAGCAAGGGACAGCGCAAGGTCTACGTGGTCGGAGACGACGGAACCGAACGCGAGTACTCCGTACCTCGCGGCGTTCACATCAACGTGCAGGAAGGCGAGCGCGTGCGCGCTGGCGAGCCTCTCATGGACGGCCCGCTCAACCCGCATGACATCCTCGCCGTGCTCGGTGAGAAGGAACTGCAGGGCTACCTGGTCAACGAAATCCAGGAAGTCTACCGGCTCCAGGGCGTGACCATCAGCGACAAGCACATTGAAGTCATCGTTCGCCAGATGATGCGCTGGGTGAAGGTGGAAGACGTGGGCGACACGCAGTTCCTGCTCGAAGAAGTCGTCGACCGCTTCCGCTTCCGCGAAGAGAACGAGAAGGCGATCACCGACGGCGGCAAGCCGGCTACCAGCCGTCCGCTGCTCCTCGGTATCACGAAGGCCTCGCTCTCCACCGACAGCTTCATCTCGGCAGCGTCCTTCCAGGAAACCACGCGCGTGCTCACCGAAGCCGCCATCAGCGGCAAGTTGGATCACCTGCGCGGCCTGAAAGAAAACGTCATCGTCGGCCGTCTCATCCCGGCCGGCACCGGCATGGAGTACTACCGCAACGTTCGCCTCGCTCCCGAACTCGAGGAGCAGGCCCAGAAGGTGCAGGAGGAAATCACGCGCGAGTACGAAGAAGCAGAACGCGCGCTCGAACTCATGCGCCACGAAGGCGAGAACGAACCGGAAGAACTCACTACCGAGTAGTTGTTTCTGGTTCTGCCTGCCCCGTCTAGCCCCGCTAGGCGGGGCTTTTCGTTGGGCGAATAATGAGATATCCGTGCCCCACATCTGCCGCAGTTAGCAGATGTGGGCCTCTAATTAGAGGAGATGGTATTCTCCTCCGATGCCAATTCAGATCTCCCCCATGCTGGCCGTACGGGATGGCAGCGCCGCGATCGAGTTCTACCAGCGTGCCTTCGGTGCGGACCTCCTATGGAAACTCGGCAGCGGAGCCGATTGCGTCGCAGGTCTCGAAATCGCCGGCGCAAAATTTTTCCTCGCACACGAATCGCCACAATACGGTACCCGCTCCCCAGACTCCGCAGAATTCACAACTGTGCGGATTGAACTTTTCGTGGACGATCCGGTCGCCGTGCACCATCGAGCGTTAGCCACAGGAGCCAAAGAGCACAGCCCCGTGACGGAGGATGCATATGAGATGAGTGGACCACGGCCCATCCGTCGAATTCTTCAAGGAGCTGTCATCGACCCCTTCGGGCACATATGGTTGATCGGAAGAATCCTGGAGTAGCTTGACATGCTTAAACGCCCTCTCTCCATCACCCTGATCGCCTGTCTGCTGATCCTTTCCGGAACCGCCGGCATCGCCTACCACATCACCGACGCAAAAACTTGGCACCCCTTCCCATACGAGTACATCGCCGTCCTCCTCATCCGCCTCCTGGCCATCATCGCCGGCATCTACGTGCTCCGTGGCCACGACTGGGCGCGCTGGGTCGCCCTCCTCTGGATCGCTTTCCACCTCACCATCAGCTTCTGGAATTCCTGGAGCCAGGTCGCGGTGCATACACTCATACTCGCGATCTTCGCCTACGTCCTTCTTCGCCCCGCCGCAAACGCCTATTTCCGCCAACAAAAAACGGCCCCGGCATAACCGAGACCGTATCAACACGTTCTCTGACCCACATCTGCCGCATTCAACAGATGTGGGTCTTTTCAATCTTCAATGCGAAAATCGTCACTCCTCAATTGTTGTTCTAGAAATGTGCCACCGCCATCACCCAGGGTGCGGTCCCGGTCGGTTTGCTATCCACCAGTTTCAATCCGCCGTCTGATCCCACTCGCAGAGAACTGACTTGGTTTGACTGCGGCTGAACGATGAACGCCGTGTTGCTCTGCAGGTCCACGATGAACGGCTGACTCCATCCGCTGACCGCGTTGAACGTTTGCCCCGTATCCGTGACCCCAAACGGAGTACCACCCATCTTGTAGATCGTCCCTGTTCCGCCACGCACGTAAAGATAATCACCACCAATCGCGTAGCTAGTCCCGTCGCCGAAGCTCGGTCCATTTCCCGAGAACGTCAACGAGCCGGTATTCGGATCGAAGTCATAGATCAGAACCTGTCCGCCCTGGTCAACTTTCTTCACCGCGACGAAATGCGTACCGCTGGTGTTGAACCCAACGGGCTGCGCGCTCGCATCCAGTTGATCAGCGTTGGTTGCATTCGCCGAGATCTGTCCCGTCGACGACACTTTCACCACGGTCCCATCACAATTCAGCGGAGCAAAGTACTGCCCGGTCGGGTCCCATTGCGAGACCACCGGCACCGCCGAGCACGTTTCCGCGGTCGAACTTACTTTCGTTAGCGCGCCAGAACTCTGGTCAATCGAGTAGGAAGTGAAGTTCCCATTTTCAAGCAGTACCACGAACTTTCCGTCCGGACTGACTGTGAATAGCTGGCCTGTTGTGAGATCCTTCTGATCGCTGAGTTCGCCGGTCGACGAATCGATCTTCATCTCGGAGAAAGCCGCGCCCGTGCCGCGCGACGCGAGTACCCACTGGCCCGCTACCAGGATCTGGTTCGCGATCCACTTCGATTCGTCGCCGTACCCGCCCACCAGGGTCATCTGGCTGGTATTCGGATCGACTTTGAGGATACTGATCGTCTCCGGCGTGCTGCTCTCGGTAAAGTAGTTGTTGTCCGGACCCGCATTCGCAACATAGAGGTAAGTTGCGGCCGCCTGGCCGCTCCCGCTTCCTCCGCCGCTTGTGCCCCCACCATTGCCCGATCCGCTACTACTTCCGCCGTTTGTGCCGCTTCCATTGTCAGTCCCGTTCGTTCCACTATTATTTCCGGACGAAGAACTGGTCTTGTTTCCGCAAGCTGCAAGCCCCAGAAGCAGAGCACTCAAAAATACAGTTAAGACGACAGCCAGAGTTCGACGTAGACACCCGCTCACGCTGATAGACCCCCTGAAATGAATAGAAACAACGTGCTATTCGTTCAGAAGCACTATCGTGCGCTGACGTTTACAGACCTACTCTCGAAATCCAGAGAAGCACCCGGGCAGAATTCATCGGCCTCCGATTTCATGCCCTTCGGTTCCGCGGGCGTTTTTGAGCCGATCGGCCAATCGTAAACAGTGGTTTTCAGTCGCCACTTCGAAAATCGTCAATCATCAATTCAGGTCTTCATTCGTCATTCTTGAACTTCCCCGCAACATCCCTTATCCGGTTCGACGTAGCCAATCCAAGCGTGCCTCGCGAAGCAACCAGCAGACGCGTGGCGTCGAACGCGGAGACCGGTACCAACTGTACGTCCTGCATCGGCACCTTGAGGGAAAGTAGCGCGCCATAGGTGCCTTCGGTAACCGTCACGCTGTAAAACTGATCGGGAGCCAGGATCTTCCCGCCCAGGTGCACAGTGTCAGCCAGAATCTTGCTACCGGCTGAAGCCGAGGAATCGTAATCCAGCCGCATGCCTGAAACCTGCGGGAAGTAATCGCCTCCCAGCGCTATCGTGGCTTCAAGAACCGCCAGTAATGTGGCGCCGCTGGTGCGGAAGGTGACGAGCCGCCACGGCGTCGCGGTAGACTTGCCAAGCGCAGGTTCCGCGTAGCTCATCCCGCGGAAAACATCGGCGCCGACAATCGGACCAGCAGGAAAATCGTCTCCCAGCCAGCCCGTTGCCTCAATCGCAACGTCCGTTCCCGTCCACCCTCGATACGCGTCTGTATACAGATTCCCCAGCGCGGTATCGCGCTTTGCCTTATTCGGATTGAACTGCGCGGTGAGGTCCGGGTCCGCGACCGCAAGCCTCTGGTGATACACGTCGCCGTAGCGCGCAACAATGCCCGCCTTCAAATTGTCGATCTCCGCTTGCACCGATGCCAATGGTGTCACGGTCTCATCCACGCTGAGGAGAGCGTAGTCAACCAGGCTCACTTGGGAACCGGCCACCGCCAGGCGCAACCGTCCGACGTACCGGTAGTGGTCGCCAGCGGAAATAATGAGCGTCTTGCCCACCTTCTCCGGTTGCTCCAATACCGCATGATCATGCCCATTCACGATGACATCGATGTCGGGAACCTTCGTTGCGAGGTCGCGGGCCGAGACCATCCCGATGTGCGCGATGCAGATGATCACTTGTGCGCCTGCCGAGCGCAGCGCAGCTACCGTTCCCGGAACCGGATCCACCGTATATTTCAGAACGGTCACCGGTGCGGGATGACCTAGCGGTGCATTGTTCTCTCGCGGAGCGTTTCGAACCGTGATACCGATGATCCCGACCTTCACTCCGTTCACCTCTTTCATCACCCACGGCGTGACCCACGGATAGAGTGGAGAGTTCGTGGGAACGACGAGGTTTGTTCCCACGACCGGCACGCCGCCGGTCGGCCAGGCCGATTGAAACACACTCGCCGGGAAATCCGGCCCAGCGACGAAGTCGTGATTCCCGAGCACCATCACGTCCAGGCCAAGCGATCTAAGCAAGCTCAGCTCCGGCACGCCCAGGTAGTCGCGGAAGAACAGATCGCCTTCCATGAAATCGCCGCCATAAACAAAAAGCGCTTGAAGATCCGCGGTCTTCTCCGCGTTGATGATTGCTGCCGCCTTCGGCAGCCCACCCAACGTTCCGTCGAGGTTTGCATCCTTTGGTCCCCATGCGTCGAGGTGAGAGTGAGTATCGTTGATATGAAGTAACGTTATTTGAGCAGACTGGGCTGCGACAGGCGGAACGACGGTCAGGCATAGTGCCAATGCCACGAGCGCTGCCGTAATAAGTTGGGCGATGAATCGTCTCTGGTGATTTCTCATTACATGCTCCTTGGCCTGCTAGCTCACGGGGCAGGCTTGTGGGGGAAGGAAACTCATTGGGAGCCGGATCGAGGGCCATTCTGCGGCGATCGGTGGAGTTAATGAATGGAGGGCGTCTTGAAAGCGTCTTGAATTTTCCTTAAAGCGCAGGCGGTTGATAGCGCAGGGCTTAATCATTGACCCCGGATTAGATTGGGCGTAGGCTTTGCCGCATCAGGGCAGGAGCGCCATCATGCCCCACGTCGTTCGCTTCGGTTCCTATGAAGCCGACCTGGACTCCGGTCAGCTCCGCAAATGCGGAGCGAAGATCAGGCTCCGATATCAACTTTTCCAAATCCTCGATCTTCTCCTCGAACACCCCGGTCAAGTAATCTCTCGCGACGACCTTCAGCGCCACATCTGGAGCGACGAGGTGTCCGTCGATTTCGAAAACAACTTGAATACCGCCATTGCGCAACTGCGCGAAACCCTCGGCGACTCCGCGGAACATCCTTCCTTTATCGAAACTCTCCCCAAGCGCGGTTACCGCTTCATCGCCGATGTGCAGGAGTTTCCCGAACCAACAACGCAGTCGGGAAAACCGCTGCGCCTGGTCGTTCTGCCGTTTGTGAATATGACCGGAGATCCGGCGCAGGAGTACCTGTGCGATGCAATGACCGACGAGGTCATTACCGCGCTAGCATCCCTCGCCCCGGAGCGCCTCGCCGTCATCGCCCGTACGACAGCGATGCACTACAAGACCACTCGCAAGGAGGTTGCCCGCATCGGACGCGAACTGGCCGTCGACTATGCCGTTGAGGGCGCCATCCGCCGCTCCAGTCACAATGGTGAACTCAACATCCAGGTCGTACGCGCGCGAGACGAAACCCACGTTTTCGCGCGCAAGTATGAAGCGCTCTGGAATGATCTTCTGGCGCTGCAGCTGAGGGCCGCCACGGACATCGCGGCTCAACTCGGAATGGGAATGCGTGCGCTGACCTTGAACGCTTCCCACATGCCAACTCGCGATCTGATTGCCTATCGCGAATACATCCAGGGCCGATCGATCGCGATGGGAACCCCGGAGAGGACTGCCGCTGCCCTGCGGCATTTTGAGAACTCCATTGCTCGCGATCCCGACTTCACCCCCGTCCTCGACGCGATTGCCGAACTCTACTGGTACCAGGGGTATCTCGGTTTCATGCCGCCCCGAAAGGCCTTCTCGATCGGACTTGCGCATGCCATGCGAGCCTTGGAGATTGACAATACCCGCGCCGAGATACATGCCCTCGTCGGCCAATTCCATAAGGCTATCGATTACAACTGGCCCGAAGTCCACCGCGAGATGGCGCTGGCTCTGCGCCTCGACCCGAATTCGCCGGTCGTTCTTACGAGATATGCGGTCAGCGAACTCATGCCTGATGGTCGTCTGAAAGAGGCCATCGAGACGCTCAGGCGAGCTCTCGAGTTTGATCCCTTGTCAGTCTGGGCGAGGCTCTGGCTCGGAATCACGCTCACCCTCAATCGAGAGTTTGAGCGCGCAGTAGAACAGGGCCGCATCTTGCTCGAGATCGATCCCTCCTCCGGGCAGGGGAACTTCGTCGTGGGAGTTGCCGCGCGCTATCTCAATCGGTGTGATGAGGCCATTTCCAGTCTGCGGAGAGCGGCCGACCTGACCTGCGACGCCCCGATGATGCTGGGATGGCTTGGGCTGACCTTTACGAGCTGTGGCCATTCCAATGAAGCTCGTGAGGTGCTCCGCCGTCTTCACGAGAAAGCAACGACGGGATATGTCCCACCAACCTGCTTCGCGTGGATCCACTTAGGCCTCAGACAAATCAATACTGCCTTCCAGTGGCTCGACCGCGCCGTCGACGAGTGTGACCAACTCATCATGCCCATCAAAAGCTATGGTTTTCTCGATCCAATTCGCAGCGATCCCCGTTTCGCAATCCTGCTACGAAAAATGGGTCTTGAGCCCTGATCCGGAGATCTCCGCGCCCTGCCATCCCTTAGACGTTTCGTCTTCGTCATTCGGAATTTGAGACAATACCAGCCATGTCCGTAGTTCCTCCCCCTCACAACGTTTCCATCCGCCGCGCCACCCGCACCGATCTCCCCGCCATCGTCTCGCTCGTAAATGAGGCCTTCCGGGTCGAGAGCTTCTTCCTCGACGGCGACCGAACCAACTTGCCGGACGTCACCCAGAGATTTGATCTTGGCGAGTACCTCCTCGCCGAGTCTCCCGAAGGCCAGCTTCTCGGTTGTGTTTATTTTGAAAAGCGGAACGACCGCGCCTACTTCGGCATGTTGTCCGTCGAACCGGCCCTCAAGGGCACCGGCCTTGGTCGCCTACTCATCGAAACCGTAGAAGATCACGCCCGGAAACATGGCTGCATCGGCATGGACATCACTGTCGTCAACTTGCGCACCGAACTCCCGCCCTATTACCGGCGCTTCGGCTACGAAATCTCCGGCGAACTCCCACCCCCGGAACCCATGCGCGCCCGCTCCAAAGTCCCCTGCCACTTGGTCAAAATGTCAAAGTCCCTGGCTTGACACGGCTCTGTTTTGGTGGGGACAGGCGACCTCGCCTGTCCGGGTAGCGAAAGCTCGCCCACTTCTCAATCGTCAATGCGAAAATCGTTACGTCAATCTCGGTCCCCCACTCGCCACTACGCCTTTTGTCCTCTGTCAGTTACAATCCCCTCCAGAGCTCTTTCTTCATTCATGAAGACTTTTTTCCGGTTGGTCCGGATCGCGTTTTTCCGCGCTCTGGAACACGATCAATTCGCAGTAGCGAAAGGCGGCGCTTATTCCGCTATCCTTACGCTCTTTCCCGCCGTCCTGCTCGTGGCGTCCATCCTGACCACTTCCCACAGCACCGCCTCCTTCGTCAACGAAATCTCCTATGCTCTCGGCCGCATTCTTCCCGCCGGGACCAAGCAGGCCGTCCAGCAGTACTTCCAGGGAAATAAGCCGCGTCCCATCGGACGCATCATTTTCACCGCCATCATCACCCTATGGACCGGATCCGGCGTCATGATCTCCTGGATGGAAGGATTCCGTAAGGCCTATCACCTTCCCAAGATCTGGGGAATGGTGAGGGAACGTATGATCGCCTTCATGCTGGTCGTGATGGCCGGCGTTCCCATGGGCTTTGCAAGCTTCCTTGTCGCTTTCGGAAACCAGATCGAACGCTGGATGATCTTCCATGCCGGACATGAGCTCGCCGGCTACATACTCGGCATCTGGACCGCCGTCCGTTGGATAATCTCCACCCTCACCAGCATCGCCGTTATTTCGCTTATTTACCATCACGGTCTGCCGAGAACGCAACCCTGGCATCGAGTGCTCCCCGGTGCCGTCTTCGCGACCGTCATGTGGTTCGTGGCTACCATCCTCTTTGGAACCTACCTGCGACACTTCGCTGACTACAACGAGATTTACGGGTCTGTTGCCAGCGCCATCGCCCTGCTGATCTGGCTCTATCTCGTCTCATTGGTTGTGCTCGTGGGCGCCGAGTTCAACGCCTTGCGCTACCCGCGCTACCTGTTCGGTGCGCACTCGGAGATTTCTTTCGCGGAGCCCAGGGAAGAGAATGGCCGGTAAGACAGTCAACATCCTGAAGGCGAAGCCAGCGCAATCGTCCGCTCAGCGGCGCGCCAAGGTCGTCTGCACCCTCGGGCCATCCAGCAGCAGTGAAGCCATGATTCGCGATTTAATGCGTTCCGGCATGGATGTCGCGCGCCTCAACTTCTCGCACGGTACGCACGAAGAGCACGCACGCATCATCAAGCGCCTGCGCAAAGTCGCCCGTGCCGAGCGGCGCACCATCTGCATCCTCCAGGACCTGCAGGGCCCCAAGATGCGCACCGGGAAACTCGCCGGACATACGCCAGTCCTGATCAAAACCGGCTCACGCGTCACCATCACTACCCGCGACATCCCCGGCACCGCCGTTCTGATTTCGACCAGCTTCCAGGCCCTTCCGCGCGAAGTCGAGCACGGCTCGCTCATTCTTCTCTCCGACGGAAAACTCTCGCTCAAGGTTAGCTCCATTAAGGGCAACGACATCGAATGTGAAGTCCTCGACGGCGGCCTGCTCGCCGAGCACCAGGGAATCAACCTCCCTGGAGCCGTCCTCAGCGTTCCCTCGCTGACGGAAAAGGATTACAAGGATTTGCGCTTCGGCCTCGAACATGGCGTCGACATCGTCGCCGTCTCATTCGTCCGCAGCGCCGACGATGTTGCTGAGGTCAAACGTTTCATCGCGCAGCGCAAGAGCGGCACTCCGGTCATCGCGAAACTCGAAAAGCCCCAGGCCATCGACAACCTCGAACAGATCATGGAAGTCGCCGACGGCGTCATGGTTGCCCGCGGCGATCTCGGCGTCGAGATGCCGCCGGAAAAAGTTCCCATAATTCAGAAGCATGTCATCCGCCGAGCCCAGTTCTGGCGCAAACCGGTCATCACCGCCACCCAGATGCTCGAGTCCATGATCGAAAACCCGCGCCCCACGCGCGCCGAAGCCAGCGACGTCGCCAACGCCATCTTCGACGGCACTGACGCCGTCATGCTCTCCGGCGAGACCGCCAGCGGCAAATACCCGTGCGAAGCCGTCGGCATGATGTCGCGCATCGTCGTTGAAACTGAGGCCAATATCCTGCAGAACCCCGTGATGCGCCGTCGCAGCGAGCGCCGCGAACTCTCCATCGCCGAGGCCATCTGCGAGTCGGTCGCGCACGTTGCCGAAGACCTCAACATGCGCGCCATCGCCGTTTACACCGAGTCCGGCACCACCGCCCGCCTCATCTCCAAATACCGCCCCCGCGCCCCCATCTTCGCCTTCGCCCACGACGCCCCTGTCTGCAATCGCCTGAACCTCTATTGGGGTGTGCGCCCGGTCATGACCCGGGAAAAGCGTACCGTCGAGGCCATGGTCGAACTCGCCGATAGCCATCTGCTGCGGGCCGGTGTCGTCGCTCCCGGCGAAATCGTCGGCATCGTCGCGGGAACCCACATCGGCTCCGGCTCTACCAACCTCATCCGCCTCCACCGAGTCGTCCGCCGCAAATCATAGCGCCTCTCCGTTCTTTGGTTTACCCGATCTTCCGTTGTTCTGTTGCTTCTTAACCCTCTTTTACTTGCATCCCGAGCCTTTGCTCTATACCTTTTAACCGGCGGATTTCCTCGGAGGAACCATGTCCAAGCAGATTCTTGCCTTGGCAGTGCTCGAACCCCACCCCGGCAAAGAACAGGCCTGTCTCGACCTGCTACACGAGTTCTACGACATGTTGAAGGCGAAGGGCTACAGCCGCGACATCCTCTTCCGCGAAGCCAAGAAAGACGACTCCTCCAAGGACCGTCTCGTGCACCTGCGCATCTGGACGTCCGACGAAACCCGCGCCGAGGCAGCCCAGGATCCCGACGTCCACAAATTCTGGATGCGCCTCCCCGAGGTTTGTACCATCACCACAATCTACGAAAGCCTCGAGGAACTCTACTCAACTTACGAAAACTCCGCCGGCGTTCCGTCGTAAGCTGCGTCAAGTTCGCTGAATGACGAATAACGAAAGGACGAATTGCATTCGGTCTTCAATTCGGCACTCCGTCATTCGTTATTTCGACATTTGCTTTCCAAGCGTCAATGAGAAAATCGTCAATCGTCAATCCGATACACTAGCCTGTCGATGACCTTGACCGCTCTTCCCCTCGCCCATGTTCCCGACTGGCGCATTACCGCCGCCTATCTCATCTTTCTCGCCAGCTATCTCGTCTTCGCTTTAGGCAAATTTCCCGGCCTCAAAATCGACCGCCCTGGCATGGCCATTATCGGTGCCGTCCTGATGGTCGCCTTTCGCATCGTCCCCGCCGGCGAAGCATTCCGGTTTATCGATTTCGGCACCATCGTCCTGCTCTTCTCCATGATGCTGCTCGTCGGCTATCTCCACCTCGCCGGATTCTTCGAGTGGGTCACCGAGCACGTCATCGCCAATCTCCAGCCCCGACACCTGCTGCCCGCCGTCATATTCATGACCGGCATTCTCTCGGCGTTTTTCGTCAATGACATCGTCTGCCTCGTCCTCGTGCCCTTCGTTCTGCTCGCCACCCGCCGCATGGGACTCAAGCCGCTGCCTTACCTGCTCGCAGTCGCAACGTCCGCGAATATCGGCAGCGTCGCCACCATCACCGGGAACCCGCAGAACATGCTCATCGGCTCCTTCTCCGGAATCTCCTACCGCCAGTTCCTCTTCCACCTCGGTCCCGTCGCGCTCATCGGACTCCTGCTTGACTGGCTCATCATCCGCTGGCTCTGTGCTCCTCAACTCGCCGCCACAGAACCCGCCGACACTTCGCCGGCCACTCCCCACATCGAAACCCAGCAACTCCGCAAACCCGCCATCGTCATCGCCCTCGTGCTCATCGGCTTCATCGGCGGAGTTCCGCCCGCCATGATGGCCGCCGTCGGCGCCGCCATCATGCTCATCACCCGTACCCGCAGCCCTCGCCTCGTCTACGACGAGGTCGATTGGGGCCTGCTCGTCTTCTTCATCGGACTCTTTCTCATCGTCGGCGGCGCCGAAAACGCCGGCCTCACCCGCTACCTTTTCTCGATCGCCAACCGCTTCAATCTCCAGAACGCCGGCATCTTCACCGCCACCACCGCGATCCTCTCCAACATCGTCAGCAACGTTCCCGCCGTCATGGTCCTCAAAACCCTCGTCCCCGGCTTCTCTAACCCGCACACCGGATGGCTCGTTCTCGCCATGGCCAGCACCCTCGCCGGAAACCTCACCATCACTGGTTCCGTCGCCAACCTCATCGTCGTCGAGCGCGCCCACGACGAAGTCCACATCGGCTTCTGGGACTACTCTCGCGTCGGCATCCCCGTAACGCTGGTCACGCTTGCGGTCGGCTGGGCCTGGTTGGCCTGGGTACGATAGCGAGGTACTAGCTCGCGTCGAGCGCCGCCAAGTCCAGCCTCGCGCTCTAGCAAGCGGAGAAGTTTGTGTTTTGATTTCGGATGTAGCCCAGCGCTTCAGCGCTGGGAAAGCGATATGCATATCTCCCGAAAGTCCCGCAGGGACGACTGGAATTCAATTCCCCCCTCCCTGTACAATTCCCCGATTCGCCGATCCCGACACGAACCTTCGGCGCTCAGGAGGCATGTATGTTTCAACGGGCCACCCTGATCCTCACTGTCGCTCTACTCGCACTCGCAACCGCATCTCTCGCACAAAACGCCAAAGCCACCGCAAAAGGCTCTGCGAAGAAACCCGCCACCGCCCACAAAGCTGAAATCTCCGACGCCCAGTACACCGCGCAAGCCCTCTCCGCAGCTCCCGCCGCCATCGCCAAGGAAGCCGGCATCATGCGAATGAACGCCGACGGCTCCATGCGCACCCTGCGCGAGAGCAAGAACGGATTCACCTGCATGGTTGTCGGTACCGACCGAATGTGCAACGACGCCAACAGTATGGAATTCATCCACGCCATGCTGAACCACCAGCCGCCGCCGGACAAACTCGGCATCTCCTACATGCTCGCCGGCGACAAGGGCGCCAGCAATACCGACCCCTACGCTACCGGCAAAACCGCCGACAACCACTGGATCGTCACCGGCCCGCACATCATGGTCTTCGGTCCGGCCACCAAAACCTTCACCTTCACCCGCGACAAGGACCCCGACCCCAACAAGCCCTACATGATGTGGGCCGGCACCCCCTACGAACACGCCATGATCCCCGTGGGCGGCGCAACCAAGAAGTAGGCGAATTGATCTGAAAACAAGAGGTGTGCTCATTTGCACACCTCGTTTTGCTGGTTCGATACTTTTGACTTGCAGCAGTACTGGTGTGTGATGGTGCGCGGTAATCTCCCCGAAGAGTGAGCCTGTTGTTACAACACGCTTCCCAACTAATCTGCGATATTTCTTGTACCCATCTTCGTCGAGTACCAACTGCACAGTGTGAATATCCTTCTGCGCAGGGTTTAAGTCCGGACTTACCTTGCCCTCGTCCACGCAGACCGGCGAGTCCAACTTCAGCAACCAGTACGTTTCAGCGCGGTCACCTTTGTGAATGTCATCGTAATTTGGCGGTCCAGGAAATGTCTTGCGGACCATCGTGCCATGCAGTTCGATGACCGCTGGTTTGCATGATTGACAGCCGGAGGGAGGCGCTTGCCCTGACGCAGTCCCCGGAGTGATCGTGACGATCACGAGAAGGATAATTATCCACGGTCCCATGAAATGGTGCTCCCCGCTATCATAGCTCCATGACTCGCGTCCTTCTCTCCTGGTCCACCGGCAAAGACAGTGCCTGGACGCTTCACGTCCTGCGCCAGCAACCCGACATCGAAATCGCCGGCCTGCTCACCACGCTCAACTCCGAGTTCGATCGCGTAGCCATGCACGGCACCCGCCGCTCCATCCTCGAAGCCCAAGCCCAAGCCGCGCAACTGCCCTTGTGGATCGTCCCGCTACCATGGCCCTGCCCCAACGAAATCTACGAGCAGCGCATGACCGAAGCCTGCAATCGCGCCCTGGCCGAGCGCGTCGACGCCATAGCTTTCGGCGACCTCTTTCTTCAGGACATCCGCGCCTATCGCGAAAAGCAACTCGCCCCCACCGGCCTCAAACCGCTTTTTCCGCTCTGGAAAATCCCAACCGACACTCTCGCCCGCGACATGATCTCCGCCGGCCTGCGTGCCCGCCTCACCTGCGTCGATACAAAACAACTCTCCGCCGACTTCGCCGCCCGCGAATTCGACTCGTCGTTGCTAAGCGATCTCCCAAAAGAAGCCGATCCCTGCGGCGAGCGCGGCGAGTTCCACACCTGCGTCCACGCCGGTCCGATGTTCACGCACGCTATCACGCTAACCCCGGGCGAAATCGTCCGCCGCGACGGCTTTGTCTACGCCGACTTTCAGTAGTGAAATGAACCAGTGAAGTAGGACTGGAAAGGACGGTAAGGGAATCCGCCCTGCCTGTAACTCACCAAGAACCTTCGTTGTGGGACGAAGTTAAAACTCAATCGGAAGGGTCTTTGCGTTTGTAGTGCTGCAGCCCGTATTCGTGCTTTCCGTCAGCCGACTCTCGCATCCAGGCCACGCGCGCGGGCAGCCACAGGTTCTCCGCCTCTTTGCAGTAAGGTACCGCAATATCGACGTAGCCGTTCAGGCGCAGCCGGCAATTCGTGGTGATCCGAATCCCCGCCCGCGACGCATTCAGCACTTCCGCCTGGACGATCTGTCCAAACCATCGGATTCCCGCACGATAGCCTACCGCAACCCGACTATTCCGGCGCTTCTCCCCAACCTGTAACGTCTTCAAAGACTCCCCCATGCTCGTCCATCTGCGAGCATAAGGCCCCCCAAAAGCCGGGTCAATGTACTTTGGTAACCAACCGCTAACCCCGATGTAATCTCCAGGTTGAAGATCCTTTTGCCGGTTCTCCCTTAGCCGGTTTGCCGTTTAGTTGACCCACGGACCACGACCCTCGCCGTTATCTTTTTTCTTCGCGTTCGGGTCCCGATAGTTTCCGTACTCGTCGAAGTACTCGTTATAGTTCGTTGGCTGGTTCTGCTTGCGCATATAGACTTCGAATTTCCTCGCCGCGCGTCGTCTCCTCCACTTGATATAGCGGTTTCGAATCCCGAAGTACCCTTCCGTTGTCGCGAATCCCAATCCTCGCCTCGGCACGAATCGCAGGTAAACCCATCCGAAGAACGCCCCGCCAAGATGTGCAAAGTTCGCCACTCCGCCTGTCTCACCCAGCGCGCCCACCAGCGCGATGAAGATGAATGCCGCGACCAGGTACTTCGCTTTCACCGGCAGGACGAACCACAGCAGGATTTCGCGATTGCCGTAAATAATTCCGTACGCCAGCAGGATGCCGAAGATGCCCCCGCTCGCGCCGATTGTCGGTGTAACAATCAGGCCCGCAATGCTGCGGATCAGCGGCGCCTGGTAGCCCTGGTAGATGGCAAGCGCGCCATAACCAACAAAGATGCTCGTCAGCGCCGCGCCAACCACGCAGAATAAATAGAACTCCAGGAACTGCTTTCGCCCCCAGTCCATCTCAAACTGCGAGCCGAACATCCACAGCGTCAGCATGTTAAACAACAGGTGCCACAATCCGGCATGAATGAACGAGTACGTAACCAACTGCCAGATCCATCCGTGGACAATCAGCTTCGGAACCAACCCGAGCGCGAAGTACACATCTCCCGTGCTCAGAAAGTTCAGCCCCGACCCCAATAACATCAGCAGGAACACCGCACAGTTAATGGCAATCAGCCACTTCACCATGTAGGTGAACGGCGGAAACCCCATGCTGCTCATGCTTGACCTACGTGCCATTCCGTCCCCAATCTTAAGTTGTTTCCGTCATCGTATATACCGTCGTCCCGAGCGGAGCCGCGCCTCAGTTGCGCGGCGTAGTCGAGGGACCTGCATCTCATGACCCACAGCTGCCGCAGTCAGCAGATGTGGGTCTTACCAGCAACCAGCCACGAATAACCAGCAACCGCTTTACCTTCCCGGCTGGGGTGCCACCACCAAACTCTTATGTCCCTTAGCGTCCACCGCTCGAACCCCGAACACTACATTATCCTTCGAAATCGGCAGTGTTGCTGTCGTGGCGGTCCCCACGTTCTTGCTGTCGGTCCAATTTGGTTCATCGGTTGGACGCCACACCACCTCGTAGTACGCCACTCGCCCGCCCGGCGAGGGATCCCACGCCAAGTCCGTATCGTTCGTCAGTCGCCGTAGCAGCAACTTCACATTCGCCGGCGGCGCCGGAGCCTCGGCCAGCGACATCAGCGTTGCCACTTCCAGCCTCGTCACCTTCGCCACATACGGAAAATCCACGAACTTCGGCCAGTCCCCATATTCGATGCCGTTCTCTGTTCGTGGGGTCTGATGCTGGTGATTGTAGTTCTCGCGCCACTCCGTAAATCGCACGGCCGCGAACCCTTCTTCATTGAACGAACTCTGATCGCCCCCGCGCAGGTAGCGATCCGGCCGATACTCCATCACCGGATGGAATCCCGGTCCCGCGGAATACGCGTGTCCGATCTCGTAGACGTATCGTGCCACCTGCCGAGAAATGGAATCGTTCTCCTCCCCCAGTGCCCGAATCCTGCGAATCTCCTGTGGCGTCGCCGCCACTGGAATCCCCTCCGAGAACACGCGTACCTTCATCGGATCCTGCCCCGGCGACTTATCGCCACCCACGATATCGTTATTCAGGTCCGCCTCAATGTCCCAACTCTCCGCCTTCGCCATCTTCGCGAAGTTCTTCGAGCCGTACAGTCCCTGCTCCTCGCCTGCAACCGTAAGGAAGATGATCGTCGCCGGGAACTTGTACTGGCTCAGCACCCGGGCCGCTTCCAACACCAGTACGGTGCCGCTTCCGTCGTCGTTCGCGCCCGGCGCGTCCTTCTCGTAATCGTTAGTCTCCGAATCCCGCGAATCATAATGTCCGGAAACCACGAAAATTCGCTTCGCGCTCTCCGGGTCGGTCCCCTTCAGCATCGCGTAAACGTTCGTGATCGGTGTGGCCTCGGGAATCCGGCTGGAAACTGGCTGCGTTTCCGTCTGTGTCTTTACTTCGAGACACCCGCCGCACGCCTTCGAGTATTCCTCGAATTGCGACTTGATCCAGTCCGCAGCCTTGACGATCCCACGAGGAGAATCCGTCGGAAGCTTTACCGATAGCGTCTGCCGTGTTCCAAACGAAACCAGCTTCTCGTTATTCGCTTTCAGCTTCTCAGCAGAGACTTTCTTCATCGCCGCAACGATCTGCGGATCAACCTTCATCCGGTGCCCCACATCTGCCGCTTTTTGCAGACGTGTGTCTTTGTTCTTCGTGTCCGCATGTTCTTGAGCAACCATCAGGGACCCCAGCATCATCACTACCGCAAACTTGGCGACGATTTTGCTTGCGCTCATCATAAATTTCCGCTCTCATTCATCAGGAATTGAGTGGAGTCTTGCATTTCCGCTCTTGACGCTTTGCTGCTGGAAATTCTATAGATAAAAGCGCGACGCCGCCTAGATCGCCTGCATCTTTTTCACAGGCAAAGGCACCAATCCCCTGGAGGAACGCAGTCATGGTTTTATGCCCAGAATGCGAGACCGATCTCGACATCGAAGAAGATGAACTCGATGAAGGCGAAATCGTCTCCTGCACAGAATGCGGTACCGACTTCGAGGTCGTAGGTGTCGAACCCCTCGAACTCGCTCGCATCTCCGAAGAAGACGATGAGGACGACGACCTTGGCGAAGATGATGAAGATGAGGGCTAAGCCGCTCAGCGCTGCGCTGGCCCTCGCCTTCGCGCTTTCGTTCGCCTCCTCTGTGCTCGCCGTAGTACAGGAAACGCCCGCGCCACAAACCGAACAAAAGAATCGGACCGATCAGAAAAAAGCCAAGCACGATTACGCCCTGATTTACGGAACCGTCTGGGACAAGGGCGACCGCCCCGTCTATGGCGTCCCCATCAAGATCCGCCGCGCCGATCAGAAAAAGGCCAAATGGGAACTCATGTCGGACCACCAGGGCGAGTTCGCTCAGCGCGTTCCCGTGGGCAAGGCCGACTACATCGTTTGGGCCGATATCAAGGTCCCCAAGGGCCAGCAAAAGCCTGAAACCAAAGTACATATCGAATACGATGAGCGTCGCGACATCAGCCTGCATCTAACCAGGTAGCTGACCAGCTACATAGATAGGTTCTGTACAATGCTGGGGAGGGCTCGGCTTTGGGTGGAGCAGCGCTTCAGCGCCGCGTTAAGGGCCTCGTTTCAGCGGCGGTTCTGGCCGCTGAGGTCAGTACTGGCGTTAACTATGGGCCCTGCAAAATGAGAACTGAGAACTGCTTTTTCTGAACTGAGAACCGCTTGTCGGAGGCTTCGTGAAACGTACACTGACGCTATCGCTTCTTGCTCTGGCACTCGCCGTCGCGGCAACAATGTTTGCGCCAGCCGCCCAGGCACAGGCTGGCGGAAAAACCGTGGTAGGATTCGTCTTCAACAAAGCGGATCAACCGCTGTCCGATGCAATCGTCTACCTGAAGAATACCAAGACGCTGAGCGTGAAGACCTTCATCGTGGGCAAAGATGCCGCCTATCGCTTCACGGCGCTCTCACCCAATGTTGACTATGAGCTCTGGGCCGAGTTCCAGGGCGCCAAGAGCGACACCAAGACCGTAAGCTCCTTCGACAGCCGACCCCAATCCCACATCAACCTCAGAGTAAACACAAAATAGCTGTTTGATGTAGGCCCAGCCGCCCGGCTGGGCGCCCGAGCGAAGCTCGCGTATATTCGCTCCACCGAACCTGAAAAAGGCCACCCATTCCGGAGTGGCCTTTGCTTTTGAATTTAACTGAAAACTGGGTACCGGAACTGAGAACTATTCTCTATCTTTCCGTCCCCAATCAATCAGTTCCCCAATCGTCGAAGTCCCCGGCGTTGCGCTCGAGTGCTTATAGCTCTCGACCTCCTGTCGTGTCGGCTCTTCGCCCGCGGCGCGCAGGCTCAACCCGACCTTCTTTTCCGCCTGGTTCATCTTGATGATCTTGAAGTCGAACTCCTGGTTCGGCTCGAGCTTCACCGGTTGCTCGTTCGCGTCCGTCGCTTCGCTGTTATGGCACAGACCCTCGACGCCATCGGCGATCTCAACGAATGCTCCAAAGCTCGCCAGCCGCAGAACCTTGCCATGAACCACGTCGCCCACCCGATGCTGATCGAAGAAGGTGTCCCAAACATCCGGCTGCAGCTGCTTCACGCCGAGGCTTAGCCGACGGTTATCCGGCTCGATCGCCAGCACCACGGCCTTCACCTTGTCGCCCTTCTTCAGTACTTCCGACGGATGCTTCACCCGTTTCGTCCAGCTCAAGTTGCTGACGTGCACCAGCCCATCGATCCCATCTTCGATCTCGATGAACGCGCCGAAGTCCGTCAGGTTCCGAACCTTACCTTCGACCGTCGATCCGACTGGGAACTTCTCATGCAGCGACTCCCACGGATTCGTCTCCAGCTGCTTCATGCCCAGCGAAATCCTGCGCTCTCCAGGGTTCACGTTCAGCACTACCGTCTCCACCGTATCGCCGACGTTCACGATCTTCGACGGATGCTTCATCCGCTTCGACCACGTCATCTCGCTGACGTGCACCAGACCTTCGATGCCCTGTTCCAGCTCGATAAACGCGCCGTAGTCGGTCACAGAGATCACGCGTCCCTTCACATGCGCGCCAATCGGATACCGCTCCGCTGCATCCAGCCACGGGTCCGGCGTCAACTGCTTAAAGCCCAGCGAAACCCGCTGCTTGTCCTTATCGAACTTCAGAACCTTCACCTGGATCTGGTCGCCCACCTGCACCAGGTCGCGCGGATGCGTCAGGCGCCCCCACGACATGTCGGTGATATGCAGCAGCCCATCGATCCCGCCGAGGTCCACGAACGCGCCGTAGTCAGTCAGGTTCTTGACGGTTCCCGTCAGCACCGCGCCCTCTTCCAGGTGCTGCAGTGTTTGTCCGCGCTTCGCCGAAATCTCTTCGTCCAAAATCGCCTTGCGGCTCACCACGATGTTCCCGCGCTTCTTGTTCAGCTTAATTACGCGGACTTCCATTTCCTGGTTCTTGTAGCCTTCCAGGTTGCGCACTGGCCGTACGTCCACCTGCGACCCGGGCAGGAACGCCCGCGCGCCCAGGATGTCCACCGTCAGACCGCCTTTAATACGGTCAATAACGTGCACCTTGATCGGAGATTTCTCGTTATACGCCTTCTCGATCTCGTCCCACGCGTGAATCCTCTGCGCCTTCTGGAACGAGAGGTTCACGTAGCCTTCCTCGGTGTGACCCTTCTCCGTCATCACGTCGATCGGGTCGCCGGGATTGAACTTCACGTTGCCTTCGTGGTCCGTGACCTCGGCGATCGGCACTACGCCTTCGCTCTTGGTCCCAATGTCGACCACCAGGTGCTTGCCGGGGACGACGCTGATCACAGTCCCGTGGATCACGCGATCCTCGTGCTGCGCAGCCTCCGTCTGTTCTTGTTCGAATGTTTCGAGTGCGGTTGCGAAATCTTCCGTCATTTTGGTTTCTTCACGTTTCGGCGCGCCCGCGCTGGGCGGCTCCTGGGTATGAGTGCTGTCGGTCCCCGCTACTGGCTGAGGCGCGCCGTCTGAAGCCGTTTGCGGTGCTTCAGCGTGCGCTGGTTCTGTCTGTTCTGGTGTTTCGGCGTGCTCTTGCGCAGTATCCACGGGCGTGCTGCTATGTGACTGTTCAGGAGCGTTAGAGGGCAGAGAGTCGTTACGGGTTTCTTCGAAAGCCATCGGTTTGCATCATCCCATTCGCAAAGGGGAGACGAATGGGGGCCAATTAAATTGCAGACTGCTGGTGGGAGTCGAATCAGGACAGGTGAAGGGACGTTCCAGCGGTCGGATCCCACTTGCGAAGTACGCGAACGGGACTCCAAAACTATAGCAACGCGCCAGAACGGAAGTCAAACCACCATGGCCGATTTCTACAGTGAAATTTCGATGAACGTATAAGAGTTTCACTCGACCCAAAGCAGCGGTGCCTACCCTTGGTCATGCGCAGTTCGGCGCGAGGGGGGCGAGTTGAGGCGCGCACCACCAGGACCGAAACAACGAACCGAACTACGGACCGCGTTTTCCACATCACAACCCCTTGTGACGTCCTTCTCAACGTGATACTGTCCCGCAACTTACTTTCCGCTTTTCGGACACCTTCATAGCACCAGCAGGAATCATCTGGGCCTCGGGTTCCCTCGTTACGCCATTGGGGGGTTGCCTTGTCTGTTTCGCCGCTCGTGTTCCTTGCCGCTCTTTGTGTCCTCAATCCTCTTGCACTCTACGCCCGCGGGCACAACTGCGCGCTCCGGTCCGTGCACGACACTGTCAGTCACGAAGGTCACATCTGCACTGACGCCGAGGTTCTCAGCAGGGCCCTAGCCGGCCATGCTTTCGAGCAGAACCAGATGGGGATTGCTGCGCTCCTTGGCAACACTCGGGTCGGCTTCGACCAGGCTTTGTCCTGGTTCCAGCGGGCCGCGCGCCAGAACTTCGCACCTGCGGAGGTCAACCTTGGACTGATGTACTTCAACGGCTGGGGCATCGCGCGACAGTACGCAGTCGCGCTGCACTACTTCACGCTCGCCGCCGACTCCGGTTATCCTGCCGCCAACTACGATCTCGGGCTCATGTTCTTCCAGGGACACGGTGTCCGCCGCGACTACGATATGGCCTTCAAGTACTTCCAGCCAGCGCCGCCGAGGGAGATCCCGGCGGTCAGGCCGCAGTCGGCCTTTCCTACGATCTCGGCTTCGGCGTCGCTCGCGACCCCGCCGTTGCGGCCCGGTGGTACCGCAAGGCCGCCAGGCAGGGACACGCTTCCGCCCAGTGCAACCTTGCCCAACTCTACGCTCACGGGCGAGGCGTTCGCCAGGACGCCAGCAAGGCCTTCCGCTGGTTCCACGACGCCGCCATCCAGGGCGACATCCGCGCCCGCGTCAACTTCGGGTATATGTACCTCAAGGGTCTCGGAACACCCAGGGATCCGCAGACCGCTTACGTCTGGCTCAAGGCAGCCGAACTCGGCGGCGACAAGTCCGCCAGCGCGCTCCTCAACGGCCTGGATGACGAACTGACGGACGAACAGATAGCGACGGCGCGCAAGCAGGCAGCGGAGCTGGTGCCGAACAATCCCGAGAACCTGGTGCTCGCCGGAATTCGTCACTGAGTTTGAGTTTGCAGGGGGGTCGAGCGAAGACCCACCCCCCTGTTTTGCTCTCGCCTGTTTTCAGTGACTTACGGAAATTTTCGCCGTAAGCCGCTGGAAAGAAGGAACTTAGATCTGAAAATGTCTCGATGGCGTTTGTTTCCAGGATTTTGCGCCGGGAAAATGTGTTTTTCGCTGCGTGTTATCTGTGGTGTGTCAGGAGGTTGTACCCCGGAAGCGGGGAGCGGGAGATTGGCGGAGCGTTATTGAGGCTAGCATGTGGGCGGTGGAAGTTGTAGTGACGAAGCCAGAGAGACAGGTGAGCGTTGCGGTGATCAGAAG
>JAVUPY010000062.1 GCA_032252755.1 Terriglobia bacterium | reverse complement strand
CCCGTGAGCTTCTGCACGTGCTCGGGAACCTGGTTGTCGAGCTTCCAGTTCCCGTATTTTGCCCAGGCATTGAAACGCCAGTTGTTGATCACGACCGGATTCTGCTTCGACTTCCGCGTGACGAAGATTGGCCCGGAATCGCGCAGCCAGCCGCGATTCGTCGGCCAGCGATGGAACCTGAGATTCTTCCCGCTCTCGGCAACGACGTTGCTAAGCCTGAGCACCTCGCGTGCTTTGGCCTCGTGCGCCGCGTCCTGCACGATGATCTCGACTCGCTCGCCGCGTGCGAGGTTCCGCACGATCTCGGCATAGACGTACGGAATCGGCTCGAACTTCCCGGGCCAGTCAGACCGGTTGTGCGGCCACCCCAGCCACGTGGCCTCATGCGCAGCCCACTCCGCCGGCATGCGGTAACCAAGAGAGGAAGGGAAGTGTTCTTGGCTAGTCAATTAATCTGCTCGTGATGGGCGCGTAAGAATCGATTCTTCGGTCGCGCAGGAACGGCCAATTGCGCCGTATCTCTTCCATCGTCTTCAAGTTCACTTCACCGATCAGGATTTCTTCTTTGTCGTGACTGGCTTCGGCAATGACGCGGCCAAATGGATCGGCCAGGAACGAGCCGCCCCAGAATTCGAGTCCTTTGCCCTCCGCACGATTTCCGCGAACATCGCCCTGCTCGTGTCCAACGCGATTGACGGCAGCAACGTAAACGCCATTGGCGATCGCGTGTGAGCGCTGGATGGTTCGCCATGCATCGTGCTGCGCCTCGCCCCACTCCGCTTTCTCGTCAGGATGCCAACCAATAGCCGTCGGATAAAACAGCACATGCGCGCCCTGCAAAGCCGTCAGTCGAGCGCCTTCGGGATACCACTGGTCCCAGCAGACGAGCGTTCCGATCTTGCCTTGCGGAACATCAAAGACCTTGTAGCCGAGATCGCCCGGAGTGAAGTAGAACTTCTCGTAATAGAGCGGATCGTCGGGAATGTGCATCTTGCGGTAGATGCCTTCCAAGTTTCCGCTCGGCCCGAGAACCGCCGCCGTATTGTGATACAGCCCCGGAGCGCGCCGCTCGAACAACGACACGACGACCGTGACTTTCAACTCGCGCGCAAGGTCGGCAAATATCTTCGTCGTCGGCCCCGGAATCGGCTCGGCGAGATCGAAGAACGAGTGCTCTTCGCGCTGGCAGAAGTACTGAGTCTTGAATAGCTCGGGCAGGCAGATGACTTCCGCTCCGCGCTTCGCGGCCTCACGCACATGCGCCACCGCGCGCGCAACATTGTCGTCAGGCTCGGGCGAACAGTGCATCTGGATAAGGCCAACATTGAACTTGTCGGACATGGTGCTCCTGGGTGAAAGGATAACAAAGCATTCAGCATCAGCACAGCAGGTGCGAGGTACGAGGTGCTAGTACGACGTACAACAAGTTGTTTTAGGCTTTGCCTCGTACCTCGTACCTCGCACCTGTCGTTTTGCTGAGTGCTTGCTTTCATCTCCCGCACAATTTACTTTGGAATATTCTCATCAGCTCTCTTTCCGAGGTAGCAACGTGCCCGACAAGAAGAAGACGAAGAAGTCTGCAGACGGAGCCGTTAACCGAGCTCTCCACGACCCCATCTCCGACAAGCTGACACCACTGGAGCCGCTCGATCTCTCCAAGATCAAGGGTATCGACGACCTCGTGCGCGCCATGGGCCGGACCGCGTTCACCGCCCGGCAGGTCGGACAGTGCGCCGACGTGCTCGAAGCCATGGCTCGCGACAAAGATGCTTTCAGGGTGATGACGCTTGCTGGCGCCATGACGGTCGCCAAGCAGGGGCTAATCATCACCGAGTTGATCGACCGTGGGATCGTGAACGCCATTGTCTCGACCGGCGCGTTGATGGCGCACGGACTGGTAGAAGCCGCCGGGAAAGCTCACTTCGTCTATGACGAGAAGATGAACGACGTCGAACTCTACGAGGCCGGTTACAACCGCGTCTACGACACGCTGGAGCCGGAGACGAATCTGAACTTCGTCGAGGGGATCGTCTCCAAGATCCTCGAGGCTTGGGACGCCGAGAACGAAGTAATGTGCTCGTGGCGGTTGAACCACCTGATCGGGAAATACCTCAGCGAGAAGGTGCGTGGGCGCGGCATCCTGAAGTCTGCCTACGAGAGGGGCGTTCCGGTGTTTGTGCCGGCCTTCAGCGACTCCGAAATGGGCCTCGACTTGGCTGTCCACAATGGCAAGCGCAAGCGCGCCGGGCGGCCGGAGATCCAGTTCAATCCATTTCTCGACATGAATCACTTTGCCGACACCCTGCTGAAGCAGAAGCGGCTCGGCATCTTCACCATCGGTGGCGGAGTTCCGCGCAATTGGTCTCAGCAATTCGGGCCGTACATAGACCTGCGCGTACGCCGGGGCGGGGAAGACCTGCCGCTCAAGCGCTATCACTACGGCCTGCGCATTTGCCCCGAGCCCGTTCACTGGGGCGGCCTCTCCGGCTCGCCCTACCAGGAGGCGATTTCCTGGGGCAAGTTCGTGCCGCCGGAAGAAGGTGGAAAGTTCGGAGAGTTGTTCCTTGATGCGACAGTTGGGCTACCGCTGGTTGTCGGAGCAGTACTGGAACGGTTGGATAAAAAGAAGAAGTGAGATGGCGCGCTCAGCGCGATTCTTGGCCGGCCAGGCGTCGGCGCTCCAACGAAATATCGGCGGCCATTTCGGCCGCCGTTGTTCTATCCGCGTCTATCCGCGAAAATCCGCGGTCCGCTTCTACTCGAATATCAGAATTGCCGCCGCGATCGTGGTCGTCCACAGCGACTTCTTATCGCCCACCGCCGACTGGGTGATGTTCATCGTGCGCACGATCTTGTTCGACATCCGGTAGACTTCTTTCTTCTCGTCCCAGCTCTTGTCCGGATCGAACTCGACGTTCAGCGTGGTTGCGAGCATTTCGGCGGCCAGTTCCTCGGCGTAATCGCCGGCCACCTGGTCGGTTTCGCCGAACGAGTGGTGTTCGCTCAGGTAGCCGTAAGTGCTGCGGTCGGCCGGAATAGCCAGGCCGATGCTGGATGCCACCAGACGGTGCGGTTCGCGAGTGCTGTTTTCGGCGACGACGGCGAAGACGACTTCGCCGGGAGAGAGATACTTCAACCCCTGCGCGCGCGGAATGACTTTGCAGTTCGGCGGGAAGATGGATGAAACCCGCACCAGGTTCTGGGCTGCGATGCCGGCATCACGGAGCGCCAGCTCGAACGATGTCAGCCGTTCTTTGTGCTTTCCCACCCCCTTGGTGAGAAATATGCGCTTGGGGACCATATCTTTGGACAATTTCGGTGTGTCCTCCACACTGTCAGCTAGGAATGACTTGGGATTCGGCCGAATTTCGGACTCGGCCATCGCAAAGGTAATTGAAAACTGCATCGCACGCAATGCAATTGGGGAAAAATTTTTTGCGAATTTACCTTTAGCGCACACCTGATGCTGCCGACGGATTCTTGAGCTTCACGGCAATGTCAATGAACGCCAGAGCGGCGCGGCTGAGCGCCTTATCTTTCCGGAAAACCAGCCCGAGATCCCGACGGATTGGTGATCCGGGAACGGGCAACTCGACCAAGGTGCCGTTGGCGACATCCTGTTGGACATTGGAGCGGGCTATGAAGCCTATGCCGACATCTGCGGCGACGAAGCGCTTCATCAACTCGCTGGAATCCAGTTCCATGGAGATCGTCGGACGGAGCTTCTGGTCTTCAAAGAGGCGCTCGATGGTGTCGCGGGTGCGGCCGTGCTTGGGAACGAGCAGCGGCTGTCGCGCGAGATCTGCCACCAAAAGGGACTTCAGCTTCGCAACCGCGTGTTTGGGCGAGGTGATGATTACCAACTCGTCCCGATGTAGCAGCACGGTCGTGAAACGCCGGTCGTGCACGGGCATAGAGACGACCCCGAAATCGACGGAGTTGTCGAGGATCGATTCCAGGATGCTGGCATGCTCGGAACGCTTCACCTTGACGCTGACGGTTGGGTACTGCTTCTTGAACTCGGCGAAGACCTCGGGAAGAATGTGCAGACAGGTGCCTTCGTTGGCAGCGACTACAATCGCCCCGCGCGGAACCTGCTCCATCTCGGCGAGGGTGTCGATAATCGCCCGGCGGGCTTCGATGGTCTTATCCGCGTATTCCAGGAATACACGTCCTGGCGCGGTCAGGGCGACCTTACCGCCGGAGCGGTCAATAAGCTTGGCGCCGACCTCTTCTTCAAGAGCACGGATCTGCGCCGAAATCGCGGGCTGAGTGCGGAAACGCTTCTCGGCGGCGCGTGAGAAACTCATGTTCCGCGCTACTTCCAGAAAGGTTTCCAGTTGATCGAAGTCCATGGACGTTGCGGAGAAGTGTAAATCAAGAGGGCGCCAACCGTCAGTCGCCTCTGACTCTTAGGTCCCGCTCCCACCGAACACCATAACCAAGCTCAGGGCAATTACGATGATGGTCGTTGACCAAGCCACGATGTTGTAAAAGCGCGTATTCGTGTGGCGGCCCATCAGATCTCTCTTGTTGATCAGGATCAGCATGGCGATGAGCACGAAGGGCAGGACAACTCCGTTGACGACCTGCGACAGAATGCTGATCTTCACGATCGGGACATTCGGCATGAGGATGACACCGGCGCCGGCGATGATCAGGATTGTGTACAGCCAATAGAACACCGGGGCTTCGCCGAACTTGTGATCGATCCCGGACTCAAAGCCCAAACCTTCGCAGACGGTATACGCGGTTGAGATGGGGAGGATGCTGGCTGCAAATAGGGAAGCGTTGAATAGTCCGGCGGCAAAGAGAATGTAGGCGTAGTTACCGGCCAGGGGCTTCAGGGCTTGGGCGGCGTCGGCGGCGTCGCGAATCTGCGTGTGCCCAGCAACGTAGAGTGTTGCCGCGCAGGCCACGACGATAAACCAGGCGACGATATCGGTGAAGAGGCAGCCGACGATGACGTCGAGCCGAGAGGCGCCGTAGTGCTTCTCTTCAATACCTTTTTCGACGATCGATGATTGCAGGTAGAACTGCATCCACGGCGCGATGGTTGTGCCGATCAGGCCTACGACCATGTACACGTATGACGAGTTCTTCAATTCCTGCCATTTTGGCGGCGTAACGGTTGCGAATAGCGCCTGTTCCCATGCGGGCTTCGCCATCACGCCGGCAAACAGATAGGCGATATAGAAAACGGAAGCGGCGAGGAACACCTTCTCGACCGTCTTGTAATTGCCTTTAACCGCAACGACCCAAACAATTGCCGCGCAGATGGGAACGCTGATGAAACGGCTGACGCCGAACAGTTCCAGGCTGCCGGCGATCCCGGCAAATTCGGTTACGACATTACCGAAATTACAGATGATGAGCCCAACCATCATCAGGAACGTGACTCGAAAACCAAATTCTTCGCGAATGAGATCGGAAAGACCCTTTCCGGTAACGGCCCCCATGCGCGCGGTCATTTCCTGGATAACGATGAGCGCAAGTGTCATTGGGATCATCGTCCACAGCAGGCGGTATCCGAACTGTGCGCCGGCCTGGGAATAGGTCCAGATGCCGCCAGCGTCGTTGTCCACATTGGCCGTGATAAAGCCGGGACCTACGACAGCGAGGAGCAAGAACAAACGAATTCGCCAAACTTTCCAACGCCTGCGCATGTCGATTGTCAGGTAGAGAGGGGAGGTACTGAGGGTTCCCCTGCGGATTTTGCCGAAAGGCCAGAATAAATCGGCTAGCGAAGTTTTGCCACCACCGCCTGCGTAGCCTGTTCGGGCTACGAGGGCAACCCACCGCGGCGGTTTCGCGCTACAACAAGCTGATCAGAGACAACAGGTTGAGACAGGTGAACGTCTACGAGGATTCTCACTTAGGGGCTTCTGGGCCTTAATCCCGGAACTAATAGAGCAACTACCCGATACAGGCTTCGGTCGTGAACACCTACTCTGCATCGACAAGGAGAACCTCCCCATGACCCGGAGCCTGCACGTCGTTGCCGGACTGCTGTTGCTGATTACCGGTTTGACTGTCGTGGCCCAAACCGCCGGCGAATTTACGATTGCCGCTCTGCCCGATACGCAGTTCTATGCCAAGAGCTACCCGTCCATCTTTACGGCGCAGACGGGGTGGATTGCGAATCATGCTCAGCAGATGAACATTCAACTCGTAATCGGTCTCGGCGACATTGTGGATACCGGTGGCGAGGCTTACCAGTGGCAGAACGCCGACTTGGCGTACCGGGTCCTCGACGGGAAGGTTCCCTATGTGGCGGTGATCGGGAATCACGATTACGACCAGAACAACCCGGCAGGCCGTACCGCGTACACGAAGAACTTCAATGCGTACTTCGGACCGCAACGGTACGCCGGGAAGAGCTGGTACAAGAGCCAATATCCCACCGGCAGCAACGAAAACTTCTATTCGATTTTCACTCTGGGCGGAAAACAGTACTTGGTACTGGTGCTGGAAGTATTTCCCAGGAATTCAGCGCTGAAATGGGCCTCCGCGGTAATGAAGAATCACCCGGGTATCGACACAATTGTCGTTACCCATGCTTACACCTACGCCGACAGCACTCGGATGGATCGCTGCGATTCGAACAGTGCGGCCAGTTTCGCGGTGGGTCAGGATAACGATGGCGAGCAGGTTTGGGAGAAATTCGCCGGCAAATACCCGAATATCACGATGGTCCTGAGCGGGCACGTCGTGCAGGGTGATGGAACCGGAAGGCGCACGGACGTCGGCGTGAACGGTAATCTCGTGAATGCGATGCTGTCTGATTACCAGTCGTGGCCAAATGGCGGAGACGGCTACCTTCGATTGATCACCGTCAAACCGGCGCTGAATCAAGTTGTAGTGCGAACCTACTCGCCATATCTCAACCAGTGGCTTACCGACGGACATAACCGGTTCACGGTGCCGTACAAGAACAGCGGTTTGACGACTGGAACGACCACCATGACCGGCAAGGTTAAGGATGCGTCGAACTGTTCCGCAGTGGGCGGAGCGGTGGTTTCGAACGGCTACGCGAGCGCCACTACCGATGCGTACGGGAAATACTCGATTTCCGCGGCCGCGCCTTCGCCCTACACGCTAACCACGACAGTGCCCGGCTCAATTGCCGCAAGCCAGGCGGCTGCGGCCCTGGTGTATCAACCATCTCCCGGCAAGGTGCTGGTTGCGAAGTCGGGAGTACTCAGCGGAAAAGTCGAGTACAAGCTTGTTCCAATGTCCGGTGCGAAGATCAGTCTGACCGGTGGGGTGCTGCGTATTAGCGCAAGCAAGATATCCGCCTCGAACGGCTCGTTCTCGTTCGGGAAGGTCGCTTACGGGACGTACACGATTGCGGCGACGGTTCCAGGAACGACGATCTCGACGACGTACACCATCTCGGTTTCGGCGGGCGGCACAACCTACGTGAGCTTCGACCTTCAGTAGAAATCAACCGCGGAGTCACGCGGAGCACGCGGACGATAAGAACTTCAATCCGCGTCCGCGGGAATCCTCGGTTTGCGGTTTTGGGCTGTTGCGCTAAAATCAAGGCTTATGACGCGAACCGAGCGCTGGCTTGCGATCATCTTCTTTGGTGTGGCACTTTTCGGTGCGGACGGTGTCGTTCGGGCCATCTCTCCGCCTCTTGCCGCTTGCGTTCGGAACGGCATGACAGGGTTGTTGAAACGCGACACTCCGCGCACCCGGAAGACAATCAACCCTGCTCCTCAGTCGGCTTTGCAGCAGAACCCAGCAAAATAGCCCAAAACCGCAATTTCCTTGTCACACACCCACCCCCCTGAACATCACAGAAGCCATATTTGGGGCTCCGCAGAATCGAAGCTGGCCGTATACAATGGGTAAGGTTTTGTGCCGAACCTTCCACTCAGGTGACTGCGCCCCATTCTCGCCTGGTGGACCTTTCCGAGCCGTTACCCATTGCCCTAATCGAGGGCCTATCGGCCGCAAATTATGAGTCGAGCCACTATGACGGAACTTCGCCTTGCCCAGCGCATGTCACGACTGGGAACCGAAACTGCCTTCGAAGTATTGGTGAAGGCGCGCGCCCTGGAAGCCAAGGGCAGAGACATCGTCCACCTCGAGATCGGCGAGCCCGATTTCGATACCCCCAGCAACATCGTCGAAGCCGCGGTCACCGCCCTGCACAAGGGCTACACCCACTACGGCCCGTCTGCCGGCCTGCCGCCCCTTCGCGAAGCTATCGCCGAAGACATCTCCAAAAGCCGCGGAATCAAGGTCACGCCGGATGAAGTGGTTGTTGTGCCCGGCGGCAAGCCGATCATCTTCTTCACCATCCTCGCCCTCTGCAACGAGGGCGACGAGGTTATCTACCCGAACCCAGGATTCCCGATCTACGAGTCGATGATCAACTTCGTCGGCGCGAAGGCTGTGCCCATCAAGCTGCGCGAAGAACTGGATTTCCGGTTAGACGTCAATGAATTGAAGAGCCTGATCACCGATCGCACCAAGCTCATCATCATCAACTCGCCGCAGAACCCCACCGGCGGAGTGCTTGGCAAGCAGGATATTCAGGACATCGCCAACGCCATTGGCAACCGCGACATTATGGTCCTGAGCGACGAGATCTACTCGCGTCTGCTCTTCGAAGGGTCGCACCACAGCATCGCCTCGATCGAAGACATGCGGGAGCGCACCATCATCCTCGACGGCTTCTCCAAGACCTGGGCGATGACGGGATGGCGCATGGGATACGGCGTGATGCGCGCCGATCTCGCGCAGCACATCGCTCGGTTGATGACGAACTCGAACTCCTGCACCGCCAGCTTTACGCAGATCGCCGGCATCGAGGCGATTCGAGGCGATCAGTCCTCCGTCGACAAGATGAACCAGGAGTTCATGCGTCGCCGTGATTACTTCGCGGAGCACATCAACAAGATCAAGGGCTTTTCCTGCAAAGTTCCCAAGGGTGCCTTCTACATGTTCCCGAACATCACGAAGACCGGTTGGCCGTCGAAGAAACTCGCCGACGCGCTGCTCGATCAGGCCGGTGTCGCGGCGCTCTCCGGGACGGCATTCGGCGCCTTCGGTGAAGGCTACCTGCGCTTCTCCATCGCCAACTCTATGGACAACATCAAGAAGGCACTGGACCGCGTAGAAGACTGGGTGAACCACAACATCTGACCGCAATTTCTTACAATGTTGCGCGCGGAAATCGAGGCCCGCTAACCAGAGCGGGCCTTTTCCTGCTTTCAGCAACAAAACGGGCGCGACCGAAGTCGCGCCCAACTGATGTCTGACGTCTGCTTTACCAGCCTCTCGTCTGCAGCATCTCCGCTTCCGGGATCGATCCAACGGCTAATCCCTTCATCGCGCTCGGCACCTGCTCGCTGACTTCAGCGAGGACCTTGGGATCGTTGTAGTGCGTTGTGGCAATGACGATGGCCTTGGCGCGTGCTTCGGCGTCAGCACGCTCTTCACGGTTGCTGAGATCGAGCGGAGTGGCGCGCTCCTTCATGAAAATGCCGCTTCCGACGAACACGGCTTCGGCGCCGAGCTGCATCATCATGGCCGCATCGGCCGGGGTCGCAATGCCGCCCGCCGAGAAGTTCGGTACGGGCAGCTTGCCATTCTTCGCGACGATGCGGATGAGCTCATATGGCGCCTGGTGATTCTTGGCCGCCGCGAACAGCTCTTCCTCGCTCATCACGGTGAGCTGCTTCATTTCTTTCACGATCTGGCGCATGTGCTTCACGGCGTGAATGACGTCGCCGGTACCGGCTTCACCTTTGGTGCGAATCATGGCCGCGCCCTCGCCAATGCGCCGCAGCGCTTCGCCCAGGTTGCGCGCGCCGCACACAAACGGTGTCGTGAAGGCGTGCTTGTCGACATGATGCTCTTCGTCCGCCGGGGTCAGAACTTCGGATTCATCGATGTAGTCGACGCCGAGTTCCTGCAAAATCTGCGCTTCGGCGAAGTGGCCGATGCGGCATTTGGCCATGACCGGGATATTCACGGTCTTCATGATCTCTTTGATTACGCGGGGGTTCGCCATGCGCGCGACGCCGCCTTCGGCGCGCAACATCGCCGGAACTTTCTCCAGCGCCATCACCGCGACGGCGCCGGCCTTCTCAGCCACTTCGGCTTGGGCGGCGCTCATTACGTCCATGATCACTCCGCCCTTGAGCATCTCGGCCAGGCCGGTTTTCAGGCGAAGTCCAGGGTTTCCACTGTTCTGCGACATAACGTTTCTCCCCAACACACACTCCCAGCGTAGGGCTGCCGGACAGCAGTTCGGTTCGCTGGGAACCACTTAATTGTAACGCGTCCAGAGTGGTATAGCGAGCGCGGCGACGGCGATTGAGGGATTGACGATTTTCTCATTGCCGATTGAAAAACCTCAGTTGCAGAGGCCTTTCAATCGTGAATTTCACAATGTTCAATCGTCAATTCTTGCTTCTCAGCACCCACTGCCCACCCGTCTTCCGCGACTTCAAGTGTTTCTTGAACATTTTCTCCGGGTCGATCTTGATGAACTTGCCCCGGCTTCGGGCCAGCACTTGGCCATCTTCCGTTCGGATTTCGGCAACGTTGATATGCTCGCGGCCGCGCACGTACTTCTCTCGGCCCTCTGCTATTAGTGGTTTACCCAACGGTACCGGTCGCAAGTATTCAACCTTCATCTCCCGCGTCAGGGCGACCACGTGGCGGAGTTTGTTCACCTTGCCCATGGCCTCGTCGAGGATGGTTGCGATGATGCCGCCGTGGGCGTGTCCGGGCGGACCCACGTAGCGGGACGAAAGCCGGAATCGGCAGATGAAGGACTTTCCGTCCTGGCCTAAGACAAAGTTCAGCCGCAAACCTTCCGGGTTGTCCGGCCCACAGCCGAAGCAGTGGTTCTTGGGGATTCGGTGGTGCTTGGTGTCGTGTCCGTCAGCGCGCATGAGTAAATCGTGTGATCGTGCCAGTGGCCATCGAGCCATTGGCGATGTTCCAGTTCAGCTTACCTGATTTCGATGACTCGATGGCACGATGACCCGATCGCACAATAAAAAATGGTGCTCGGGCGAGCACCGAAAGGGATCTAGCGAGGCAACCGTCACTCTAGCCTCAAATGATTACAGCCTCAAGAACTCGAGATGAACGTCTGGTGAATCTCTGGCCCCCACCCGCTTCGGAATCTCAACAGCTTTTCTTTGCACCTTTGGTGCCGGGTCGGCGCATCTGAGATACAAAACCGTCGGCAGGATTCATGCCCCAATTGACCCGCAATAGTCGTCCAGTGTCGCCCTCCAATGGCGGCCGAGGCGTGCTTCCACCACTCTCTCACGGTGGCGGAGGTGGCGGTGGTGGCGGTCGCGGGGACGATCACCAACCTGACTATGCCTGGAAGCTTCGCCGATATCGGTTGGGACTCGCGTTCGGGATCGCTTCGATCTCCCTGCTGTTTATCACTCTTACGGTTTGCTTTCTGCTACTGAGGAGCGGCAATCAATACGATGGCCCGGGCTCGCACTTCGTACCTTCGTGGCTGCCCATTCCGATCCCGTTGACTCTCCTGTTGGTGAACACGGGCATTTTATTGGTGAGCAGCCTGACCTTGGAACGTGCCCGCCGCCTGGCGCGCATGGAATCTATTCTGGTTCCAGCAACCCGTATCCCGGGCGTTGTACCTGTAGCACAAAGCGCGGTTCGCTGGGTTTATGTCACAACCCTTCTAGGGCTCGCATTCCTCTTCGGACAATGGCGCGCCTGGGAGTGGCTGAGGGCCAGGGACATCATAAGGACCAGTGGACCAGCCAGTTCTCTTGTCTACTTCATCACCGGCGCGCATGCGCTCCATCTCTTCGGCGGAATGCTGGTGCTTCTCTACGCCTGCTTTGGCCCCGGCCCACGCCACTCGCTCGAGCGCCGCAGAATTGCCGTCGACGTAACGACGTTTTACTGGCACTTCATGTTCGCACTCTGGCTCTACATCCTGGCGCTGCTCTGGTATTTCGGAGTGCCAGCGCCTCTCTAAGGTAAAATTCCCGGCCCTGAGCCTTTTTTGGGGCAACGGTGCGCCATATTGCGCCAGTCCAAAGGATCATCGGCCGAACCAAGGGCAGGGAAAGAGAGTTCTGGAAACGGGGGCAAGGACCATGTATCAGACCGTCCACAGGCGACTCGAACTGGCATTCGTCTTCCAGGGCATTCCTTTTGCCTGGAGATGCAGCATTTGCGGCAAGTTGTTCGCGGCTTCCACGGCGGATCTGACACCGGAGCTGATTTCCGATATCAGCCGTGAATTCCGGGTTCACGCTTGCTACCCGCTGCTGGAAATTGAACAGATTACGGAGTTGGATCGGCGGCTCGTCCCGAGTTCGCTGAAGATCCGCAAGGAACCTTAATTTTCGGCCTGCCTCATGCCATTTTGCAGCACGCTTACTCACAAACGCGCATCTTAGCTTCCATTGAGTAGCTCTGCCGAGTGGCTCCTCAGGATGCGTTCAATCCTTATCCCTGATGCTATTTAATGCGGAAACTGATCTCCATCAGTCTCATATTTCTGGTTCTGAATTTCGCCCCGCCAGCGGCGACCGCCTATTCTGTGCTCACGCACGAAGAGGTCGTAGACCTGCTCTGGCTCGATCAGATTCGCCCGCTTTTATTAGAGCGTTATCCCGGGATGACCACCGATCAACTCCGCGAAGCCCATTCTTACGCGTATGGTGGCTGTCTCATCCAGGACCTGGGCTACTACCCCTTCGGCAATAAGTTATTCAGCGATCTTGTGCACTACGTTCGTAGCGGCGATTTTGTCGTGAACCTTCTCAATGAAGCGCAGAACGCCGATGAATACGCATTTGCCCTTGGAGCTTTAGCGCACTACACATCCGACGTGACCGGTCATCCCGCCGTAAATCAATCCGTCGCGCAGGAATTTCCGAAACTGCGACGTAAATTCGGACCGGTGGTCACCTACGAAGACAATCCGAAGGCGCACATACAAACCGAGTTCGGGTTCGACGTGGTGCAAGTCGCCAAGCAGCGATATACCTCAGATTCTTATCACGATTTCATCGGTTTCGAGATTTCGAAGCCGGTCTTGGAACGTGCCTTTCGGAAAACCTACGGCCTCGACTTGTCGGACATTTTCGGAGACGAGGATCGCGCTATTGGCAGTTTTCGTCGCGCGGTCAGCAAGATCATTCCAGAGATGACCCAGGTCGCCTTGGCGACCCACAAAGTTCAGTTGGTGCACGAGAACCCGAACTTCACCAGAAAGAAGTTCCTCTACAACCTCTCTCGCGCCGAGTATCAGCGCGACTGGGGCAACAACTACCAGCGGCCCGGAATTGGAACGCGGATCCTCGCTTTCTTTTTGCGGTTAATGCCTAAGGTGGGCCCCTTCAAAGCTCTCGCCATTAAAACGCCCGACGCCCAGACCGAGAACATATACCTCGCGAGTATGAACAAAACCGTGGATGCGTATCGCGCATTCCTCGTGGACGTTCGCGGTAGCGGGTTGCAGTTGGAGAACCGCGACCTCGACACCGGAAAGCCAACCAGTGCCGGCGAATATAGACTCGGCGACGAAACTTATGTACAACTGCTCGACAAGCTGGCCGAGAAGAAGTTTTCAACCGCGGATTCGTCGCTCAGACAGAATGTACTCGCGTATTTCCAGAGCCCCACAACCCTGGACCACCTGAAAGAGAAGCGCGGCGAGCGCGAAAAACGAGAAAAGGAACTTGCTGCCCTCAGGCAAATGCAAGCTCCTTCGGAAACATCTCTGAAGTAATTAGCCCTTGGAGGTTACTCCTTCGTGAGTGGATAACCCTTCTCGCGCCACTCGCGAATGCCGCCATCCATCGAGATTACTTTGGTATAGCCCATCTTCTGCAGATTGTCTGCCGCTATCGCCGAGCGAAAACCACCCCCACAGTAAAGAACCATTTCGGCATCTGTATTCGGGACGTGATTTTCGATGTCGCGCTCGATGACGCCCTTGCCTAGATGAATCGCGCCGGGGAGGTGATCCTTGGCGTACTCGTTATCTTCGCGGACATCGACGAGGACGAATTTGTCTCCCTTGTCGAGTCTTTCGCGGATCTGGTCAACCGTGTTTTCGCGAACGCGCGTCTTCGCGTCGTTCACAATGGCGAGAAACCTGGGTGAATGCTGATGTGCCATGCGGAAGATATTAGCAAACCTTGGTTTCAGAGAAGCTGCCATGGTCGTTTGAAATTCACTGGAACATCGAAATAAAGCTGGAAATAGCCGGTTTTATGCTATCGTTTTGGCCTTCCGCTGGGATGGCAAGCACCGCAATATGAGCAGCTCTCGAGCAAGACCCGCTGCTTGCGGCCGGTACTAACTTGTGGGGACGACCGATGCAATCTTTGGGTGAAGAGGTCTGGACTCCAGACAGCCTTTTGGCTCGCCTGAAAAATCGTGAGCGATTCTTTGTCCTCGACGTTCGCAACCGGGACGAGTTCGATCGCTTTCGGCTCGAGGGACGCTCTCCCCTTCCGGCGTTGAACGTGCCATATTTCGAACTGCTCGAGACCGGCGGCAAAGACGATATGGTCGAATCCATTGTCGCCTGCGTGGAAGGCGACCTTCGGGACAAACTTCCCTCGCAGGAGCCGATCCTTGCTGTCTGCGCAAAGGGTGGCACTTCTGAGTTCGTGGCCCAGGCGCTGCGCCAAATGGGATACAACTGCGCCAATCTTGAACACGGAATGAAGGGCTGGGGTGAGTACTACGCGGTGGGCGCCGTCGTCGAAACCGGCGATCTGTCCATCTACCAGGTCAGCCGTCCTGCCCGGGGCTGCCTGAGCTATGTGATCGCGAGCGACGGACATGCGATCATCATCGATCCTCTGCGGCATATCGAGCACTATACTGCGTTGGCCCGCGAACGCGGCTTCAAAATCGAACTGGTGCTCGATACCCATGGTCACGCCGACCACGTAAGCGGCGGACCGGCGCTCGCTGCGGCGACCGGCGCCACGTATCACCTGCATCCTTACGACGCCGTACACCCTATCGATATGTTGCCGGCAACTATTGCGTACGAGGCGATCGCGCCCGGCGAAGTGTTTCGCATCGGCAGGCAGGAACTCCACGTGATCCACGCGCCCGGTCATACCCTCGGCCTCGTCGCGCTACTTCTGAATTCCCAGTACTTGTTCGCCGGTGACAGCATCTTTGTGAACTCCGTTGCCAGGCCTGACCTCGGCGGCCAAGCCGAAGCTTGGGCGCGCCTGCACACGCAATCCCTTCGCAAATTGCTCGGTCTGCCCAGTTCAACGCGGCTGCTACCGGGGCATTTCAGTTCTATGGATGAAGGCGGAGATGCGGGAATGTTCTCCGCGACCCTCAATGACCTCAAGTCAAATAATGACGGGTTGAGAATGCTTCAGAGCAGCTCGGATGAGGAGTACGTTCGATATCTCGTCGAAAGTCTTCCGAAGTTCAATCCGGACTACGTGCAGATCAAGCGTGTAAACGCGGGCCTGGTCTCGCCGCCACCCGAGGATATCGAGACCTTGGAGTTGGGGAAGAATGTTTGCGCACTGTCGCAAGCCTGCAAAGCGCCCGCTGGAGGAGCCTGATGAGCACGCCTTTTGACAAGACGTTGGACGCTCGCGGTATGAATTGTCCCATGCCGCTGGTGAATGCCCGGAAGGAGATCGCCACGATTGCGCCTGGGCAAATTCTGAAGGTCGTCGCTACCGATAAAGGTTCCGTTGCTGATTTCCAGGGCTGGGCCAAGGTTGCCAAGAACGTCGAACTCTTAGCCCAGGAGACCGAGTCCGTCGACGGCAACAATACCTACGTCCACTACGTGAAGCGCACCAGCTAGGAGAATCTATGAGCAGCCTCGCCACGAACATGTATCCGAATCCGTCGCCCATGCAGGCGCTCGAAGAGCGCGTGCGCGAGTTGGAGAAACGACTCGGTGAACTCGAAGAGCGTGCTCCCGACGATCGTGTTTCAATCATTGTTTTCTCCGGCGACCTTGACCGCGTGCTGGCGGCTTTCATCATCGCTACCGGCGCCGCCGCCATGGGGCAACAGGTGAGCATGTTCTTCACCTTCTGGGGACTCAGTGTTTTGAAGAAAGAGACGCAGCTCGGCGACAAAACACTCTTCCAGAGGATGATGGCCGTTATGTCGCCCGGCTCCAGCCAGTCCCTGCCGGTCTCCAGGATGAATTACTTCGGCGTAGGTGCGAAGATGCTCCGCTCGATGATGAAACAGAGGAACGTCAGCTCGCTCGAAGATTTCATCGCCATGGCTCGCGACATGGGGGTTCGGACGATCGCCTGCGAGATGTCGCGCGATGTCATGGGCATTGCGGAATCGGAGATGGTCAGCGGCGTCGAAGCTGGCGGCGTGGCGGCGTTCCTGGGCGACTCCCTGAAATCACGAACCAGCCTCTTCATCTAGATAGTTGACTTCGTCAACTAACTTAATGACAATGGCATGCAGAGGGGAGATGTTTTGTGCCTGCCACTCTGCACGATCATGTCAATGCCGTCCGTCGTTTTAATCGCTTCTACACGACCAGGATCGGTGTTCTCCACGAGCCCTACAAGGCTCCGTTCTCACTGACGGAAGCCCGGGTGCTGTACGAACTCGCCCATCGCGTCAGCCCAACCGCAGGCGAACTGGGAAGGGAACTCGGACTGGATCCCGGCTATCTCAGCCGTATCCTCGCCTCGTTCGAGACTAGGCGACTGGTCAAGCGCTCAGCTTCAAAAACGGATGCACGGCAGCAAATCCTGTCTCTAACCTCCAAAGGACGTAGCCTCTTCGCGGAACTTAACAGGCGCACTGAAGAAGAGATCGGGGCTCTGCTGAAGAAGCTCTCTCCAGTCGAGCAGGCCCGAGCTGTTCAGGCCATGAGAACAATCGAGGAGGTCTTTGGCGAGCGAACGCAACCTAAGGTGCCCTACATTCTGCGCGCGCATCGCCCCGGCGATATGGGCTGGATCACCCATCGCCACGGCGTTCTTTATTGGCAGGAGTACGGCTGGGACGAACGCTTCGAAGCGCTCGTCGCCGTAGTAGCGGGCCAGTTCGTCCAGAAGTTCGATTCCAAACGCGAGCGTTGCTGGATCGCCGAGCGAGAAGGCGATGTCGTCGGTTCGGTGTTTCTCGTCAAGAAATCAAGCAGTGTCGCGAAGCTGCGTCTGCTCTATGTCGAGCCGAAAGCCCGCGGTCTTGGCATTGGCCTGCGCCTGGTCCAGGAGTGTATCCGTTTCGCGCGAGAAGCTCGGTACCGCAAGATAACGCTGTGGACGCAAAGCAATCTGGCTGCCGCCCGTCACATCTATCGAAAATGCGGATTCAAACTCGTACACTCGAAACCGCAACCGCTATTTGGACACGACCTGGTCAGCGAAACATGGGAATTGAGGTTGTGAGTGAAATTCACGTCAATCGCCAATGCTCTTCATCGTCAATCGTCAATCCTTTCCGGCGTTTGCTAATCTAATTGCTATGAAGATCGGTGTCCTCGCGCTGCAGGGAGACTTTGCCGCCCACCGCCGCCGGCTCGAAGAGCTTGGCGCCGAGGTTGTCGAGGTGCGCAAGCCCGAGCAGTTGGACGACATCGCCGGCCTGATCATTCCCGGCGGCGAATCCTCAACCTTCCTCAAACTCCTTGGCGAGCACGGCTTTCAGAAGTTGAGCGAATTCGTACATTCGAAGCCGACCTTCGGCACGTGCGCCGGATCCATCCTGCTGGCAAAAGATGTTGAGAATCCTGCCCAGAAAGGTCTGGGGGCTCTGGACATCACCGTCCGTCGCAACGCCTACGGCCGCCAAATCGACTCCAGCATCCTCACGCTCGCAACGAACCTCGGCCCCGAACCACTCGAGCAGGTTTACATCCGCGCTCCACGAATCGAATATGCCGGTCCACGCGTTGAGGTCCTCGCCGAGCGCGATGGTCACCCGGTTCTGGTCCGTCAGGGAAGGGTCATGGCGGCAACCTTCCACCCTGAACTCAGCGACGATCCTCGCGTCCACGCGGAATTCCTCAAGATGGTGAAAAACGGCAGCAAGTAGGAATTCCGACGGCTGGCCCATATCGCTGCGAAGCGGTGCCGGGTTCCAGGCAGGCTCTTCATGGCAAAATGCCGACCGTCTTTTGACTCTTGGTGTTGGCTGACTGTTAATGGCTTTTTGTTTTCGTGGATTGCGGGTTGCGAGCAGTTACGATGACCAGCGATTTGCGAGTGGCGCGTTCTTGCGAACAGCGGATTGCGGCTTTTAATGCGGTGCGGGCGAACCAGCGTGCACTTCTGGGGAGCGCAAGTTCGCACCGCGCAATTTGTTCGTTCTACTACGCCAGCCTTTGCGCGCTGCCCTCATCGAATGCGGTTGCGCGGAAGGGTTTGTCGTCCCGAACAACTTTCAGTTCGAATTCGACGTTAGGGTCGCGGTTTCCTTCGCGGAGTTTCTTCAGTTCGGCCTCCGCCGGAAACCGGCCTGCCACCTCGCCCCGATCGCTCAGCACTTGACGCTTGCCCGTAACGCGATCGCAGCGAACCAGTTCATATTTTGTTTCCTCGTTGCTCCAATCAAGCATCGGTTAGCTCCTTGGGCCTCCACAGACCCGATACTTGCCTCAGGGTGGCAAATAGCTTCTAACGCGTACTACCAAACGGGGAAGATGACGTTCGTCCGAGGTGCCCATGGACATTGGTCACCTGACATAGCCCATTGGTAAGCGCGCGTGTTAATCAGATCCTTAATATCGTCTCGCCGAAGGTTACTTCCTGGTTCTCAGCCTTTCTGTTCTTCGGTTCTTCGTTGCCGCTCGTATCTTCGGTTTTTCGCTATACTGGAGCCTGTATTTCCAAGGATTTGGCGTGAGTACCCAACCCAAGACCTTCTTCATAGAAACCTTCGGCTGCCAGATGAACTTCCACGACTCCGAAAAAGTCATCGGAACCCTCATCCAGCAGGGATACCGGCAGGTCGAGACTGTCGAGGAAGCCGACCTCATTTTCTACAACACCTGCTCCATTCGCGATAAAGCCGAGCAGAAAGTCTTCCACCGCCTTGCCGACTTCAAGCGCCTGCAGCAGCAGGGAAAGCAGTTCGCCGTAATCGGCTGCGTCGCGCAGCAGGAGGGCGAGAAGATCTTCGAGCGCGCCCCGCACGTCGCCATGGTCGCCGGCTCTGCCAGCTACCACAAGCTTCCCGAAATGCTGGTCCAGATCGGCGGCGGAACCCGAATAACCGGCCTCGACGACCGCCAGACCGACAAGACCTTCGAGACTGAATTTACCGCCCGCTCCAACCCGCACCGCGGCTACATCACCATCATCGAGGGCTGCGACAAGTTCTGTGCCTATTGCGTGGTGCCGTACACGCGCGGCAAAGAGCGCAGCCGGACGTCGGATTCCGTGCTCGCCGAAGCCCGCCAGATGGCCGATGCGGGCTACACAGACATCCAGTTACTTGGCCAGAACGTAAATTCCTACAAGGATCCGCTGGCCAAAAAATCCTTCGCCGAACTCCTCGCAGCCGTAGGAGAGACCCCGGGCATCCGCCGCGTACGCTTCACGACCTCGCATCCCCGCGACTTCACGCGTGACATCGTCGACGTCATCGACTCAGTCCCAACCCTCTGCGATCACGTTCACCTGCCCGTCCAGAGCGGCTCCACCCGCGTCCTGGCCGCCATGTTCCGCGAATACACTCGCGAGCAGTACCTCGAGCGGATCGCATGGATGAGGGGAACTCGCAACCGCGACATCTCCATCACGACCGACATTATCGTCGGCTTCCCGGGAGAGACCGAATCGGAGTTCGAGGAAACACTTCAACTGATGGATGAAGTTCGTTACGACGGCGCCTTCTGCTTCAAGTACTCCGCCCGGCCGAACACCCCGGCCCTGAAGTATGACGACAGTATCAGCGAAGAGGAGAAGTCGCGCCGCCTGCAGATCCTCATGGAACGCCAGCGAGAAATCCAGAGAACCAATTACAACAGGCATTTATACCAGACAATCGAAGTAATGGTTGAAGGTGAGAACGCAGCACGCGGCCAGTGGATCGGCCGTACCTCGCAGAATAAGACATTAAACTTCACGGTCGCGAACGGTAGCTCCGCTCCACGCATCGGAGAGTATGTGTACGCGCGCGTCACAAAAACCTTGCCCAACAGTCTCGTCGGCGAGATGGTTGGGTTGACCTCGTACCTCGCACCTAGTACCTAGGAGCTGACCATGGCCGAAGTCGAGATGAGAATTCGTGGACTCATGATGGATCCCGTAACCAACATGCCCATCGTGGTCCTGAAGGACGTCGAAGGCGAGTCGATTCTGCCCATTTGGGTTGGTGTCTACGAAGCCAACGCTATCGCCCTCGAGATCGAGAAAGTCACAACGCCGCGCCCGATGACACACGACCTCCTCAAGAACATGCTCACCGGGTTCGGCGCGAGCGTGAACAAGGTGGTCGTCACGGAACTCAAGGATGATACGTTCTACGCCGTAATCTGGGCTGAACGCGATGGCCAGACCATTAGCCTCGATTCGCGACCATCCGACGCCCTCGCGCTCGCGCTCCGCGTCGACTGCCCCATCTTTGTTGACGACGAAGTTCTCCGCATCTCCAAGGTTGCCTCCGCCGCCAGTGAACGCATCACCAGCGACGACTTGAAAAAGTGGCTGGAAGGCCTGAGCGATGAGGAGACGGGTGGATACAAGATGTGACCGCATTGACGATTGATGATTTTCACATTGATGATTGAACTGCAAAAGCATTCGATTTGGCTTTTCAATCGTCAATCAGAAAATCGTCAATGAATCAATTTCTTCTATGGACCTTTCCGAACAGCTCCAGCGCATTTACCTCGCCGGCTTCGAACTCCAGACCTTCGACCGCTTTCCCAGGGCCATCGGCGTCGTGAAAGGGAACTGCATCGCGCTGCTGACGCCCACCCCAACAGGACTCACAACGATCGGCGCCCCGGGCTGGAAAATGGGCGAAGTTCTCGGCGTGCTCACCGAAGTCCGGGGCCAAAAGGTCTTTCAATCCAAGTCGGAAATCATCGAAGCCACTCCCGAGCGTCTCCACGAACTTGCACGTTTTGGCGAAGAGTTGAAGAGCCTGCTCACGCCGACAGCGTAGCTTCAGAATATTTCTGCCAAGCTATTCGAACTCTTCACTGATTTTCTTCGTATACTCCTTCACGATTTTGAGCCACCTCCGTCCAATGTCCAGGAGATCCAGATGAGAGTCCTTCGTTCCTTGCCAGGAGCTGCATTTTCCGTCCTGTTCACTGCCGTTCTTGCCTTTCCCCAAACCGCGCAATTGCCCCAAACAGAGACCGGAAAGCTGGCCTCTGAATGGCTCACCCTGTGCAACGCGCCAAATCATGACGCCCTTGCCAAGTGGAATGCCGCGAACCGTGAAGAAGCGTTTCTGAAGGAGCACAGTGCCGACGAGGTAGCTGACACCCAGTTACAGGAATGCACGCAGCAAGGTGGCTTCGATGTTGTGAAGGTCAACGAGTCGGCTCCGGATCACCTCCAGCTAACGGCGAAGGGCAAGAAGAGCGGCATCTTTCTCGGACTCGAATTCAGGGTAAGCAACGGCAAACTCGGCGGCATAGGTTTCCGCCCCGCCGAAATTCCTGACTCCGCACTGCCCAACGACGTCAGTGACGCTGTCGTAAAGAAAGAAGTGGAGTCGACCGTAGCGCGCCTCTCCGGCTCCGGCCTCTTCTCCGGCATCGTAATGGTCGCGCGCGGAACGCAGCCCATCGCCATCGCGACTGGTGGATTTGCCAATCGCGAGAACAAAACGCCGATCACAGCCGATACCCAGTTCACGCTCGGCTCCATGGGCAAGATGTTCACCGCCGCCGCCGTCGGCCAGCTGGTAGATCAAGGCAAGCTCTCCTACAACGACGTTGTCGGCAAGTTCTTCCCCCGGTACGGCAATCAAACCATTCGCGAAAAAGTCACGGTCGGAATGTTGCTATCGCACACCGGCGGTCTTGGAGATTTCCTCGACAAGCGTACGCCAGAGATGATGAAGGATGGCGTAAAGCGCGCATCGGAATTCGTGCCGCTCTTCGAAAACGTCCCGCCGAAATTCGAACCCGGAAGCAGTTGGTCTTACAGCAACGCCGGCTTGACGCTCGCCGGCGCCATTGTGGAGAAGGTCTCCGGTGAAGCCTATCCCGACTACCTCCGCAAGCATATCTTCGAACCCGCCGGAATGAAGAACAGCGATCCCAATAACATTCCGCATCACGACGCGCGCATGGTGACGCCTTACACGCAGATGAGCGAGAACGGGCCTTCGGCCGCATGGCATGCCGCCAAGCCCGATATCGGCAGCCCCGCCGGCGGCGCCCTCTCCACCGCCAACGACCTCATCCGCTTCGCCGCCGCCCTGCGCAATGGAAAGCTGGTCAGCAAGGCTACGTTCGAGAGAATGGCCCAGCCGCACGGCAAAACGCCCTGGGGTGGCGAATACGGCTACGCCATGCAAATCGAGCATGTTCAAGGTGAGACCGTGGTCGGTCACGGCGGCGGATATCCCGGCGTGAATACGGAGTTGTACATCGTGCTCAACTCGCCATACACCATTGTGGCGCTTGCCAACCAGGATCCGCCCGCGGCCGACTTCGCCGGCCAGATGGTTCAGGCGCTGGTCGCTAAGAAAGCAAAGGAAGGGAAGTGAACTGAATGACGAATGGCCCATAAGCACCAACGGCTACCCGCAGGCAGCCGTTAGAGATCAACTTATAGACAAAAAGCTAAAGCATTACTTGAATGCCTTGATGGCGCTCGCCTCGTCGTCCTTCACGTCGAAGACCGTATAGAGCTTCGTGATCTGGAGCAGGTCATGAACCTTCTTCGTCAGGTTCAGCAGCTTCAGTTCGCCGCCCTGGTTGCGAACGCTGGTGAAGGCGCTGACCAGCTCGCCGATTCCCGAGCTGTCGATATAGGTCACATCACCTAGGTTAAGGACGATCTTCTTGATCCCCTGTCCGACCGAGTTGCGGATGGTATCGCGAAGAACCACGCTGCCTTCGCCGAGAGTGATGCGCCCACTCAAATCAATGATGGTGACGCCATCCACCTGCCGGGTGCTTGCTTTCATCGTCACTGGGAAGCCTCCTTGCCGTCGCGGGAGTCACCGGACAGCCTCTTGATCAAAGTAACTTCTGTGCCGGGTTCCATGTTACGGAAGCGGACTTCATCCATGAAAGCCCGAATAAGGAAAATGCCACGTCCTGACTGCTTCAAAAGATTCTCAGGGGCGAGAGGATCGGGAATTTCTTCCTGATCCAGTCCCTTGCCCTCGTCCCGAACCGTAACCGTCAGGGCATCGCCTGCGGCCTCAAACGCGATATGCACCTTCTTGCGAGGGTCATATGAATTACCATGCAGGACGGCATTCACCGTGGCTTCACGAACCGCCATCGAGATCCGCTGCACCTCCTCCGGATCGAATCCGGTCTTGGTGGCGAACTCTGTGGCAGTCTCTTCCGCCTTGTTCACGCTCTCCAACGAGGAGTCCAGCGTGTATGAGACCCTGGTCGCGTTCATCAGTTAATGTCTTCCGTGCGCCGCGCAGACCGCTACGGAGCGGAAAAATCCGCTATCACCCGGGAGTCGTTAGTTTGCACGTTGCACAGTGAAAATGTCAACGACAGTGAAAAACCCCGGCAGAGTGCCGGGGCGGTCATGCGTTCATCAGAGGTTCAGCGATCCACGAAGTTCACTACGATTTCAACCGTCGAGGGCGTGGGCTGGCCGTTCAGTATGGCCGGTTTGTATTTCCATTCTTTTACTGCCGCTATCGCGGGCCCAACGAATACCTGGTTTCCACGGATAACTTTGATGCTGGTAACCGAACCGTCCTTTCCAACAGTCCCATTCAGGATCACCCGGTCGCTCTGGATATGCATCTGCCGGGCAAAGGCAGGGAATCGCGGCGCCACCTGCTTGATCAATACTGGTGCCGAAATCGTCGAAGCTTGGAAATCGGCTTTAGGTTGCGTGGTCGGCTTCACCATATTCAGAATGTTACTCATACCAGGGGTTCCATCTGCCGCAACTTTCGGTGGTGCTACTGCTTCCTCTGCACCAATCCGTTTCGGAACCGTACCACCGTTGAGAATGATCGTCTGGTCCGGAACAATTTCAGAATCGGGAATCTTGGCGTCATGCTTTCCGCCCGGCAGTTTCAGGTCCGTTTTCTTCAGGACCATTGCGACCTCCGGGCCCGTTGACGCCTGCGCATCGGCAGCGTCCGGCGTGACCCGTGGCGCTAGCGTCTGCGCTTCTGGCGCGGCGGGCTGAACCCCTGGCGCCGCTGCCTGTACAGCATGCGGCTGCTCGACCGGTGAGTGATATTTGAAGAACCAGGTGGCTGCTGCGGCAAAAGCCGCGAGGCCAAGTACCGCGACGATTACCTTAAGTATCGAAATGGAGCGGCCGCCCGTCCTCGTTGATTTCGCGCTATATCCGTAGCCAAACATCGGCTGATGCGCATTAGCTTCGGCATCGTTCGTCACTGGAGTAAAACCTATGTCGGCTGCCGTCGAAACCACTTCTGATTCCTTCTTCGGCTCGTCCGGAACCACCCGGGCGTACTCGTCCGCTTCCTCGGCATTGTTGATGACCAGCGGTTCACGCTTCCACAGTTCGACACTGTGCTCCACCTTCGGTTTTGCTTCAGGCTTCACCAGTACCGGACCGAGAACAGGTTTCTTCTCCGCTGCCGGCTTGGCCTCTGTGATTCGAATTTCTTCCTGCTTCGGAACCTCGACCTTCAAAGGCTCGACCTTTTCCTGCTTATTCTGTTCCGGTACCGGAATCGCCGCCATCGTGGCATGCAGTTCGGCGGCCGGGTTCATTGCCACGTCCGACTTCTCAACTGAAGAGCTCGCCGCCGGCTCCAATTTCTTTTCTGGCAGTGCCGAAGCGAATGTCGGCAGCACGGTCGTCACCGCAGCCCTGGTTTCAGGTGCTTTGACGAGGGTTGGCTCGATTTCGGCCGCGGCTATGTCCGGCGCCGAGTGAACCAATGGCGAATCGACCTGCGGCGCAGCCTTGATCGGCTCGTCGCTCCGCGTCGCACCGAATCCCGCCGGATGCGGATCTGCCGGATAACGCTTTCGCAACTCAATCACGATGTCCGCAATCGTCCGCAACAGGGCAACGTGCGTTGGCGAAAACGCATTCGGCTTCGGCGAGAACGCTGCCAGGACTCCCAGCACCCTGCGCTTTTCCGAAATCGGTACGATCACCATCGACGAAATGCCGAGTGCCTGGCACGCCGCGGAATCGACGCGCTCGTCCTTCGAGGCGTCGTCACAGCGCTGCACATCGTGCTGCTGTACGCAGAGTCCGGTGAAACTACCGGAGATCGGGCTGCGCGAGCCGGGATCCGGCGCGCATTCTCCCATGCTTACCTTGGTGACGAGTTCTTCGCCCTCAACAAAAGCCATCGCTGCGCTGGTAGCGCCTGTGAAGCGTCCCGCCTTTTCGAGCAGCCCCTGCAAATCGCTCAGAAATTGGCTGGAGAAATCTGGAAGAGATTCATCCATGGCCGTGTGACTGGCCGTCGTAGCCATTGTGCACTCCCTTTGAAAGTGACGCGCCCGCTGCAAACACCGCTGGGTGTTTGAGGAGGCTTGTGCCCAATCATGTCACGGTTATCAGCGCTAAGCTCCTGAAACCGAAGAACATCAGTAATCGGAAGTGCACCCTGCGATTGGCCATTAGTAATTGGCCGGAAATCCAATTCGGCGCGAAACTTGGCCAGTGGGTCGGCGTAGGTCGTTCAGCCCTAGGGGATGAACTGATCCGGTGCCCGGGCCGTTTTGATTTCCGATGGCACGATGGCCCTATGGCTCGGTGGCTCGATCTGAGCCGCGCTATCGATGGCTATGCAAGTAAGTTTCAGGGGAGAACGATGAAGGATATTCACGCAGTCATTCGCGAAAAAGAACAGCAGGTCCGGCAGCTCATGGAGCAGATCGACAAACTCCGCTGCGCCGCCCAGATCCTCGAAGACGAAAACCCGCTCGGCGTCGTCGAAGAACCCGTCCGCGCCGCCTCGATCCCGAAGCCCGTGGAAGCTCCGCGCTCGGACTCAGCCAAGAGGGTTTGGCCGTAAGAGATTAGCAGTTCTCTCCGTGCGCAACATCGGTTAGCCCATCCGGTCCGTCCTTTGTCTTGGGTGGGGTAGTCAGAATATGTCCGGATCTTTTCAAAATTGAATTTGCGGTTTATTTCACTTCGGCAAGCAAACTCTTGAGGGTATCCAAGGCCAACTGCGCCGCATGATCAGACCCGTTGGGAACCCCTCCGACCGCATCGATGACATCCTCTTTACTTATCTCTCGAATCTCAGAGATCGGCTTCCCTGCCGCTAACTCGCAGGCTGCCGAACCGCACGCCATGGTCGGAACACATCCCTTCGCACGAAACCGAATCTCCTCTATCACTCCCTTGCGAACTCTCGCGCACAGTTCAAGAATGTCTCCGCAGACAGGGTTCTCCTGCCGGACTGTGAAATCAGCGTCCGGCAATTCTCCCGCGTAACGTGGATTTTGAAAATGATCGAGCAGCAGCGCCGAATACATGGATCGATTTTAGCTGAGGCTTGAAATTCAGAAATCGAGATTAAACTCGCTCCTCGATTTAGGAAAAACGATATCCACTCCGCGACCCTCATTAGCGGCCTTAGTCGCGGCGCGGTCGACCGTGTTGATCGGATACCGCGTCTTCTGCCCATCCTTGTTGATGAAAAGCGCGTCCTTCGTGATCAGGTAATCATCGGACTCAATCCGGTTGCCGTTCGTGAACACGAATATCGCCACGACCTTCGGGCGCGGCGTGTAGGTTGCGCTGTCCTGCGGAACCTCGATCAGCTTCGGGCTGGGCGGTGGCGGCGGAGCTTCTTCCTTCTTCGCTTCGTCGCTCTTTGCCGGCTGAGACTTATTAGTGCCGTTTGCTTCGGCTTTGCCTGCTTCGCCCGGCTGTGCCACTTTTTTGCTCTCCTCAGGCTTTCCCGATTGCGCGACTTTCTTCGACTTCGCTGAGGCTGCTTTCGCAGAGGTAGTCTGCGACGAGTCTTGGCCGTAAGAAAAGGTCGTGGTCGCGAACAGGAATACGACCGCGATGAAAGCGAATCCGAGAACTCTGACAATACGATGGCTCGTATCGCACCCCCCGGGAAGATGCTCCTTGAACGAGCCAATCTTACACCCGAACGCCTGCGCGAGTGCCTCTCCGCATTGACGAAACCCGCATCGCTCATGGACGATGGTGAGGTGGCAAAGCTCCGCATAGCGTCGCTGCAGCCCAGTGTGACTCTCACGCTGGCTGATATTGGCGAACTCGACCAACTCGTCGCCTGCACCAGGTACTGCGCCGACGTCTGTCCCGAGGTTGTCACGGGAGGGAAGCTTATCGTCCAGGACTCCTGGACTGCTCGCGCCGACGAGATCCTCGAGGCGAAGCCCGACATCGTAATCGCCTCGGTCCCGTACCAGAAAGAAGCCGTTCTTCAGATTATGAAGGCTGGCGTTCGCTTCCTCGCTCTCGCTCCGCACACCCTCGCAGATATCTACGACGATATCCGCATGATCGCTCGGATCGCGGGAGCATCCGTTCGAGGCGACGCAGTAGTGCGCGAGATGCAGTGGGAGATTAACCGCATTCGCCGCGCAACCGCGTTCTTCCCCAGGCTGCGAGTCTTCTCCGAGGAATGGGGAAAACCTCTAATCGCCTCGCAAACGTGGGTCGCTGAGCTGGTCGAAGCCGCGGGCGGAGAGTTCGTCGGAATTCCGGGCGCGCAGACCGCCGCGGAAGAAGTGCGCGCCATGAATCCTGACGTGACTCTTGCCGCGTGGTGCGGCGCCGGAGATCGCGTCCCGCTGGAGAAGATCGTCCGCGATCGAGGTTGGCTCGAAACCAATGCGGGGAAGAACGGTCGCGTCTTCTGCGTCGCCGACGAACTGCTCAATACTCCCGCAACAACCCTGATAGGCGGCCTGCGAGCCATCGCATGGGCTCTTCATCCCGAGAGGTTCGACCAACCGCCAGGCGTTCGCAAGATCGAGGAGATCAGAGAGGTCAAAGCGAGCTGATGAAGCAGGTCGTCGCAGGATTGATCGTTCGCGGCTCCCAGATGCTGATTTGTCAGCGCACGAAGCATCAGCCAATGCCTTTGCAGTGGGAGTTTCCCGGCGGCAAGATCGAGCCCGGCGAAGAGCCGCCAGCCGCGCTGGAAAGGGAACTCGAGGAAGAGCTGGGAATCCGCGCGGCCGTCGGTCCCGAAGTCGCGACCATCGCTCACACCTACCGCAACGGAAACGGCGTCGAACTCCACTTCTTCCTCGTCGAAGCCTACGAAGGCGAGATCGAGAACCGCATCTTCAAGGACGTTCGCTGGGTCGAGCGAGGCACCTTGCCGCAATTCGACTTCCTGGAAGCAGACAAGGCGTTCGTGGAGAAAATTGCCGCAGGAAAGGTTCTTTAACTACAGCCTCGCTCGAAGGATGCTGATCACATCGTCCGCGGTGATCACACCTGTCAGCTTTCCTTCTTCATCCACCACCGGAAGCGTGAGCAGGTTGTACTTGTCAAACAGTTCCGCGACTTCGTTCTCTTCCGCTCCCGGAGGACACGAGATCAATGGATCGGTCCCGAGCGAATGAAGTTTTGTTTCCGGATCTGAGAGCACCAGTTTCGCCAGCGGCACAGCCCCCACCAGGTATTCACCGTCGCGCACAAGGTAGATGGTGCTCATGCTCTCCAGGCCGCCTTCGAAGGTCCTCAGCATGGAGACCGCGTCGCGCACGGTAGCAGTCGGAGCCAAGGACATGTAGTCCGTGGTCATGCGGCCAGCGGCTGTGTCCTCGGGAAACTCCAGCAGTTCGCCGACTTCGGACGCCGCTTCCGGCTCCATTTCCTCCAGTATCTCTTCCGACTGCTCTGGAGTCAGGTCGGCGAGCAGGTCGGCCGCAGCGTCCGGGTCCATCTCTTCGACGATGTCCGCGGCCTTGTCGCTTCCCATCGAGTTGACGATCGAGACCTGCAGCTTCGGGTCGATCTCCTCCAGTGCCTGCGCTGCGACTTCCTCGTCCAGGGTCTGGAAGACGGCGTCGCGTTCGGCTGGCGCGAGTTCCTCGATGATGTCCGCGATGTCCGCTGGATGCAGCTTCGCCAGACGATCGGAGGAGATCTTCAGGCGCACGCGACGCGCGGGATCGGTCTCGATCAGGTTCACGAACTCCCACGGAATCGGCTTCGGCGGAATCCTCTCCAGCAGTCCGCGCAGAGCAATGTGCGGAACCACTCCGCGCAGCAGGCGCCGCAACGCGCCGCGAGCGCCGACATCGACCGACTCGATGCGCAGCGAGACCGTTCCGTCCTTGACTTCCTCGCCGAGCAGCACCGCGTCGTTGACACGAACCACCTTGCGGCCGTGAACGTCGATGATCTGCTGATCGAGCAGGTCGCGCTCCAGCAACAACATGCCTTCCGAACCGTTATAAGGTGTCAGGTCGCTGAGCGCGCCGAGGCTCCTAACTCCGCCGTTGACGCTCTTCACCCTGTGACTGGAGAGCAGCCGATCGCCTTCGGAGGTCTTCACGACGAAGGCCGCAACATGATTCGGATCGTCCTGCGGAACAATGGCGATTTCGCGCACACGTCCCACTTTTCCGCCGGAATTGTCGTAAACCGGCTGACCAAGAAGATCGGAAAGTGCGAAAGGAGCCATCAATCGCAGGATAGCTGAAAACGAGTGGTTGAGAGTAATGGAAAGCTTCAGGCGAACCGATTTTTTCCAGAAATTGTCGACCCTTAGTCACCCATCCCACCCGGGAAAGTAGCCTCGCACGTGAGTAAGGGGTCTACCGTCGCCGAGACCCGCCAAGTCGCGCCTCGCGCGACGACATATCTGAACAAAAGCCCTCGCTGTAGCCGGGTTGCCATCCTGGCTTCGCTGGGGCGGGGTAGTTCCTCGAGGATTCTCCATCCCGTCATTCGGATCCACCTGTCCCGAGCGCCGCCTCACGGTTCCAATTCATAACAAAAGCGAGAATACATCCGCGAAGAGCAAAGGTACCGCTCCAATGTGATCCATTGTGACCAGACAGGTGTCTCCACAACTTCTAGGATATTGAATGAAGACGTGAGCGATCGTTACAAAGGCCGCTAACTTCCTCATGGAAAGTGAGGTACAACATGACAACCATATTGATTGTTCTCCTGGTGCTGCTTGTTCTCGGTGGCGGTGGATGGGGATACTCTCGTTGGCGCGGGTAAGCATCCCCCCGCCTGACTTTGTTGTTGCTTGATCCTTTTTGCGAGACGCTTCGAGTATGCCTTCAGGCAACATTGAACAACATCGCACGGGACGCATCGGCTGGCTGCGTGCGGCAGTACTGGGCGCGAACGACGGTATCCTTTCGACATCAAGCCTGGTACTCGGTGTCGCAGCCGCACATGCGACTCACAGTAGCGTATTGGTCGCAGGGGTTGCCGGATTGGTGGCTGGGTCAATGTCAATGGCCGCCGGCGAGTATGTGTCCGTCTATTCACAGGCAGACACCGAGAAGGCCGAACTTGAGCTTGAGCGGAAGGAACTCAAAGCTGACCGTAAGGGTGAACAAAAGGAACTGATGGCAATCTATGTCGCTCGCGGGCTAGACCCGGCGCTTGCGAAACAGGTTGCCGAGCAGTTGATGGCCCATGACGCGATAGGCGCGCACGCCCAGGACGAGCTTGGCATCTCCGAGACTTTCCGTGCACGTCCGATCCAAGCTGCCTTGACTTCAGCCGGCAGCTTCGGGGTTGGAGCAGCCATGCCTCTCCTGGTCACCGTCTTCGCTCCGTCTGGTGCTCTGATCCCGCTCGTCTCCGGAACTTCACTGGTATTTCTGGCGATTCTGGGCGGGTTGGCGGCGCGCGTGGGCGGTGCCGGGGTCGTGATAGGCGCAGCGCGCGTCACGTTCTGGGGTGCAATTGCGATGGCCGTAACCGCTGGCGTCGGGGCGCTGTTCGGAACAGTCGTGTGACACACAATGACATTCCATCACTCGAGTCCATCGCCGCAACTCGGTATGCGCATGCGGCGTGGCAGGATTCAATCCTGCCAACTGACATCGGTTCCTCACCTATTGAGGATCATTATTGTCAACTGAGACCTATGGCCTCTCAGCCTGCAGCGGTCGAATCAGACGAGAAGGATCGAGACCTTGCTGCCGGACCGTGTCCACTGCCCTCTGGTAAAGCTCGGGATCCAGCTTCGGTGTGCGACTCAGAATCCACAAGTATTTGCGGCTCGGCTCGCTGACCACTGCATACCGGTATTCGGGATCCAGTCCAATCACCCAGTACTTGCCGTATAAAGGCCAAAAGAAGGTTACTTTCAATTTGGCGTTCGTCCGCTGATCGACGCTTTTGGCGAGGCCCCGCGATGACTTCATCTGACCGTCAGCTTTCCGGCATGTGTTGAGCACCGTGATCTTGCCGTCCGGCCGTGCGGTGTAAGTTGCTGTGATATCGGAAACGCAGCGCTTTTCGAAGCGGTTGGGATACCGAGCGATCTCATACCATTTGCCGACATAGCGTTGAAGATCAACTTTGCCCACGGTCTGCAGCGGCGGCTTCGAATCGCCAGAAGCGGCAGACATGGCACCATACACGAATGCGACATATAAGACCTGCTTCAACATGAGTGAGATTCCTTTTCAATAGAGCGGGTGCGACCGGCTCGCTGCTTGACTGGGCTTTGGTAACTCCTGAATAGCTGAGCTTACCCAAAGCACTCACCAAAGGGTAAGAAGATATCAAGACCGCGTCTGTTCAACATTGCTCAATCTTTCCACCCACGACTGGGGGCATGCCTCTTCGGAGACACTGACAGCCGCCCACATGACCCTCTATCCTGATCATGGATCGTGGAGCGATCGGAGGCAGATATGGCGAGTGCACCTTCTGTATCGAACTCAATTATCGATAGCGTTTTTGGCATTGATGCTGCGGTTCGGTATGTGGCGGTTTATGTGGATGGGAAGCTGACGTCGCGGCAGCGGGCGGCGCTGGCAAACGCGAGTGCGTCGGAGTCGGACAAGTACGAGGAGTTGATTGTCAATCCGACGCTGTTGAAATTGGTCCAGCAGAGAGGAGAGATCGATTGCGGTGGATTGCAGTATGTCCTGATCCGGTACGGGAACTTCTTCGAGTTCGTGCAACCGCTGAAGAGAGGACACATATCCGTTGGAATCGAGCCAGGCGACAGCCTCATGAAAACGGTGCAGGCCATCCGAGAACACCTGCAATCGATCGTTTAAACCGAGGTGAGCACGGCGGCGGGATGCCGCTCCGCAGTCGCAACGGTAAGTGTGTCGCGGACGGTATCACAAGGACAGCTAACGGCATAGAAAGCACGCCGTCACAACCCCAACGTTTCTTTATTGAAAGTAGCCGTGCCGCTGTCGATTTGGGTTGCGTGGGGTAGATGGTTGGGATAGAACCCGCGCTGTGTAAATCCGCTTAATCAGTTCGTTCCGCGAGCGATGTCGGGCCTTCAACTTCCGATGCAGCAGACGGAATAGAATCACTATTCCGACTATTTCAATCATCAGCCCGAAAAATAGCCACCGCTCGATCACTCTGTTCTTGCTCCAGGGTGGGCCCGCCAGTCCGATCAAACCACCGATTCCGTCTTCCTCGTGTCCCCGTCCTACCCGGCTTTCCTTAAATGTTGCTTCGCCGGTTCGAACCCCTGCGCAGCCGACAGATCAAACCAGGGCGTTGCCGCCTCTTCGCGCCCTGCCTTTAGAAGCGCCATCCCAACAATGAACTGCCCTACCTGGTTTCCTCTTCTGGCTTCCGCATAGATCGCTTGGGCCTCTTCGGAACTGTCCAGCCCAACATGGTTCACCACCGCCTTGAGGATCTCTTCGTCCGATGTGATGAGCCTGTGCAACTTGCCACCCGGATTAATCTCTGGGTCGCCCAGCCTTTTGTCCCCCACAGCAATGTCCCCCACAACCGCCACGTTACCACTTCTTGAATGACCTGAATCAAGGTGGCTGAATTTGTTCTGAATTCGGAACAAACTCGCTCGATTGGCCCATCCCCCCACTAAAGAGGTGACTGACGTCACCGTCACTTGTGACACATTCAGTACATCTGCGCGCCGACTGAATGGCATACTTGATATCGAGGTCAACAAAGTGGACCCCCTCAAATGCTCCCTCCTGCACGATCTCCTCAATAGCCCTTACCGTCGTCCTTGGCGAATGCGAACTCTTGCAGGATACAAACTGTGCTGAAGCCAACTCCCGGCTTACGGTCATCCGCGAACAGGCTAACCATATGACCGACATCATCCGTCACCACCGATGCCCGACTGAACGATACACAGCCCCTCGCGAGAGCGTCTTCCGCTCCCTGCTGCGCGTTGTCACTAGTCGGTAATCGCTTCATCGCACCCACTACACAGTCCACTGCTTTGCGCACACAGCTTTTCAGTTGCCTCCCATTTCGGAACTGCCCGAAAGTTTTCCTCATCCCAACCACCGACACCCTTGACCCCACGTTGTACAATTGTTCCGGACACAGTCCATCAAGCGGCGCCCCCAGCGGGCGCCGTAAGTTTTTCGGGCCTTAACCTTATCGCGGGCTTTGGTGCGGGGAACGAACAACGGTCTTTCACATCCCGACTCGTCGCTGCCGTATTACCCGCGCCGACGCCCACCCAGGACCGAGAGCGCCCTAGCCTGCTGCACGTCTTAGTGACTCTGCACTCTGTTTCGCGCTCGGCTGAAATGTCGCGGCGCCCTTTCCCTTAACAAAGAAAGAAGAACGTCCAGCGGCAACAGCGTCCGACAACACGCAGACAAAACGACAATTTTCCTTCCCAAAATTCTGAAAACAAACGCCGCTGGGATATTTTCAGATTTAAGTTCTTTCTTTCCATCGCGCTACAAGGGAAATTTCCGTAACTCGTTGAAAACAGGACGGGCGAAACAAGGGGGGTACCAAATTACCGAAGAATAGCTGTTGAGACATTGGCATCCGATAAAGAATCATAGTCTCGTAGAGAATCCTATGAATGATGTTGCTCGGTTATTTCAAGCATTCGTCTCTCCTGCGATTTTCGTCTCCGCGACTGCGCTCTTGATTCTCTCCATCAACGTCCGACTGATGGGAATTGTCAGCCGTCTTCGGCAATATGTTCACGCGAAACACGACGCAACCAGGAACTCCCGGAATGCAGAAGCAGACGCATACACAGCGCAGATCGCCTCGATCGAGCATCGCGCCGAGATGATTCGCCGCGCGTTCCTGTTCGCGCTGCTCGCGCTCGCCGGAACGTTGTTGTCATGCCTGCTGTTGGGACTTGGACTTTACTGGAGCGCTGCCGCAGTCTGCGCGGCGATTGTCTTCGTCGTCTCTATGATGTCATTGCTTGTCTGTTGCGCCTTCTATATCGCCGAGGTGAAAGTCGCACTGAGTTCTGTACAGGACGAAGCACATGACCTCAGCTTCATGGATGTCGGCCGCGTCTGACAACCCACGTACCTTCAGGCCGATGTGAGCACAGATGAAGCATGCGGCTCTGGAGTCTCCAAGGTGAGAGGCTCACGCTGGATTGCGCATGGTCGCATGTACTCGATAGCCCGCGCGTGCGAAGGCTAACGCGGTTTCATACCTAATGCCTTTGCTTGTTCCGGTAATCAAACTGACTGCACTGCCATCTCTCCTCGGCGATCAGAGCCCAAGCCTGCACAAGGCAGACGTAAGGCATGGAGCGTTATTTGGACCGGATTATGCGGCGCCGCGCATCTTCTTGGGCTCGTCCGTGGGTTGCGACGCACGGCGGAAGAACCATGGAATGATCATTGGGACCATTTGGCGGTACTTGCGGTACTGCTCGCCGTAGTGATGGACCAGGTCGCGCTCCTCGAAGAAGATCCCTACGAAAATGTAGCCGGTGGTCATAACGGAGAAGAGCAGGTGCCCGGCGGTCATCGTTGGAGCTGCCCAGAAGGAAACCAGGAAGCAGAGATAGATGGGATGGCGCACCATCTTGTAAAGTGCCGGCGTCTTGAAGGGAATGGGCTTGAGCGGTTCGCCGCGGAAGTAGCGATAGGCCTGGTGGAGGCCGAACAGGTCGAAGTGATTGATCAGGAAAGTGCTGATCAGGATTCCAAGCCAGCCCAGCAGATAGAGGGCTTGAAGTGCGAGGACTCCGGTGGGGTTCTGGACCTGCCAGACGATTCCGGGTATGGGACGCCACTGCCACATGAGGACGGCGAGACAAATCGTCGCGGCGAGAACATACGTTGAGCGTTCGATGTGCCACGCGATCAATTTCGTCATTACACGCTTGAATCCCATACGCGCCATGACGCTGTGCTGGATGGCGAAGAGGCCAAGCAACAGGAGATCGATGATGATCGCCCCGGTCGTACTGGAGAGAGGACCGTTGTCGATGTTTTTGGGAACGAACAGGTCTCCGACGAAACCGATGGCGTAGAGAAACGTGACAAAGAAGAAGACGTAGACAGCTACGCCGTAGGCCAACACGAGGAACTTCTTCATGCCCTCACCTCACACGGCGGGAATGCTGTCACGAAGGTGGGGGAGGTGTCAACGGACAAGTGACGCCCCAATTGAAAAACCCCACGTCTGCTGACTGCGGCAGACGTGGGGCACGGAAACAGGACGGAAACAGAAGCTAACGCTTCTCTATCGGAACGTAACGATTCGGGTAGGCCGGACCGACGTATTCGGCACGCGGGCGGATGAGGCGGTTGTCGTTGAGTTGCTCCATTACGTGCGCGGTCCAGCCGCTGATACGGGAGACGGCGAAAATCGGGGTGAAGAGGTCGATATCGATGCCGAGCGTGTGGTAGGTCGAGGCGGAGTAGAAGTCGACGTTGGCATTGAGCTTCTTTTCGGCGTTGATGTACCCCTCAATCTTGTGTGAGATCTCGAACCACTTGGACTGGCCACTGGAGTAGCCAAGGTCGCGTGACATCTGGCGGAGATGCGTTGCGCGCGGATCTTCAGTCGTGTAAACGCGGTGTCCGAAACCGGGGATCTTTTTCTTCTGCGCCAGCATTCCCTTGACGTAGTCGACCGGGTCGGCGCCGCTGTTGTTGATCTCCTCGAGAATACGGAAGACGGCTTCGTTGGCTCCGCCGTGGAGGGGACCCTTGAGTGCGCCAATGGCGGAGGTAATTGCCGAGTGCATGTCGCTGAGAGTAGCGGCGGTGACGCGAGCGGCGAAAGTAGAGGCGTTGAATTCGTGATCGGCGTGCAGGATGAGCGCTATGTCGAGGGCACGTGTCGCGGTTTCGCTCGGGACCTGGCCGTTCAGCATGTACAGGAAGTTGCCGGCGTGCGAGAGGGAACGGTCAGGCTCGACGATCGGGAGGTTCTTGCGGATGCGATCGTAAGCGGCGACGATCATGGCGATCTGCGAGGTCACGCGGGTGGACTTGCGCAGGTTCGCGTCGGCGTCATTGGACTTCTCCTCGGGATCGAAGAGAGCCAGGGCAGAGACGATTGTCCGCAGCATGTCCATGGGCAGGGCGTGCTTGGGCGTCTGCCGAATGAAGCTGATGATCTGGGCATCGAGCTTGCGCTCGCGAATGAGCTGCATGCGGAAGTCGGCTAGCTCGGAGCGGGACGGCAGCTTCCCAAACCAGAGCAGGTAACAGACTTCTTCGAAATTGGAATGATCGGCGAGTTCGTGGATGTCGATGCCGCGATAGGCAAGGATTCCACGGTCACCGTCGATGTAACAAATGGAGGAATTCGCGGCAACTACGCCTTCGAGTCCCTTGGTGGTCTCGGTGGTTGGCATGAATCGCTCTCAGAAATTGAAATAACTGCTGTAACTACTACGCGTAACTACTAAGTAGGATGCGCCCACACGCGCTAAGGGAATTCTAAACCGCAGTGGGGGGAATGGGAAGGGAAGGGAGAGCTAACCACGAAGGACACGAAGGAACACAAAGGAAAAACAGAAGGCCTCCGGTTCCGTGCGATACAGCTACGCTCCGCTCAGGATGACATGTCTAAGTGTCGATTCTTCGAGTGAATGAAGTTCGTGGACGGGGTTCGGGGCTGGGACTATAGTGGCGTGTATTTCTGGTAATCAAATCGCCCCCGGAAGTATGCAAGGGGCTCTGCCCACGGAGTGTTGCATGAAGAAAGTTTTATTTTGTGTTGCTATCGTAATGTTGATTTTGTCTGCAATCATGGCGGTTGCGGACGAAGGAATGTGGCCTTATAACGCGGTTCCGAAGGCCAAAATCAAGGCGAAGTATGGGGTCGACCTGACACAGGCCTGGCTCGATCATCTTCAGTTGGCGTCGGTGAAGTTTCCGGGAGGTTCGGGGTCGTTCGTTTCACCGGACGGACTGATTTTCACCAATCACCACATTGGGCGTGGCTGCACGCATGCGATTTCGACAGCCGAGCATGACTACATGAAAGAAGGCTTCTACGCGAAGACGCGCGATGCCGAGCCGAAGTGTCCGGGGTTGGAAGTCATGACCTTGCAGGAAATCAAGGACGTGACGAAGGACATCGAAGGTACGGCAAAGGCCGGCATGAGCGATGCGGAAGTTGGCGCGGCACAGCGGTCAGAGATCGCGAAGCTGGAAAAGGATTGCAGCGATGCAGAGCACAATATTCGCTGCCAGATGGTTACGCTCTACTCGGGCGGGATGTATCAGCTCTATAAGTACAAAATCTACAAAGATATCCGGATGGTGATGGCGCCGGAGTACGACATTGCGTTCTTCGGTGGCGATCCGGATAACTTCACGTATCCGCGGTATGACCTCGATATCACGTTCTTGCGGGCATACGAGAACGACAAGCCAGCGGTTATCAAGGACTACCTGAAGTTTAGCGATAAGCCGATCAAAGAGAACGAACTAATCTTCGTCTCCGGGCATCCGGGCTCGACGGGGCGGTTGCAGACAATGGCGCAGTTGGAGTATCTGCGCGACCTTGCTTATCCGTGGCGGCTGAACACGCTGCAAAAACAGGTCAAGGCATACTTCGAGTATGCGGACAAGAGCGCGGAGAACAAGCGCGAGGCTGAGAACTACATCTTCGGCGCGCAGAACAGCTATAAGGCGATCACCGGATACCAGTCGGGCTTGCTGGACAAGGCCGTCATGGCGAAGAAGGCCGCCGACGAGAAAGCGCTGCGGGATGCCGTGATGAAAGATCCCGAGATGGCGAAGGAGTACGGCGGAGCGTGGGATGCGATCGCGAAGGCGATGCAGTGGCAGCGCGACAACTTCAATCGAGTTACTTTCATGGGTGACAATGGGGTTCCGGGACGGCTGGCGATGACGGCGCGGGCGCTGATCCGGCTGACCTCGGGCAGCCCGGAAGATAGGAACGTGCAAGGGCCGATGCGGCTGGAACAGGTTGTCGAGTCAACGCAGCCAGTAGTCCCCGGACTGGAAGAATTGCAGCTGCGATTGGCGTTCGAGATGATGCAGGAAAAGTTGGGCGCGAACGATCCGTTCGTGCAGACGGTGCTGGCAGGGAAGTCTCCCGCAGAGCGTGCGGCTGAACTGGTGAGCGGTACGAAACTCGGCGACCTGGCTTACCGCAAGGAACTGCTGGCGGGTGGCAAGGAAGCGGTCGAGGCATCAACCGATCCCATGCTGGTTCTGATCCGCAAGATCGATCCGGATGCGCGGGCGGTTCGCAAGGACGTGGAGGACAACGTCAATTCAGTGGTGCGTCGGAACGGGGCATACATCGCGAAGGCGCGGTTCAAGCTGTACGGGACGGAAATTCCTCCGGACGCGACGAACACCCTTCGTCTGAGCTATGGGCCTGCGAAGAGCTACATGCAAGGTACGAAGAAGGTCCGGTACTACACGACGCTCGGCGATGCCTTTGAGTATGCCGCGCAGCACGGGAACAAGGATCCGTACAAGCTGCCGGATAGCTGGATGAAAGCGAAGGGCACGCTCAACCTGAAGACACAGTATGACTCGGTGAATACGACCGACATCATCGGCGGGAACTCTGGTTCTCCGGCGGTGAACAAGAAGGGCGAAGTTGTGGGAATCATCTTCGATGGGAACATCGAGTCGTTGCCGTGGAATTTCCAGTACGAAGATAAGGTAGGACGCTCGGTAATCACGAATTCGACGGCAGTCGTTGAGGCGCTGCGGAAGATATACAATGCGCCCGCGCTGGCGGATGAGTTGATGGGCGTCTCGAAGCCTAATGCAGGCGGAAGTAAGTAGAAGCTTTGATAGACTTACCGGGCTCGAAAGAGCCCGGTACTTTTTTTTTGGTAAGAGCGACTTTACCCACCACTGCTGATGTCGGCGAATGCGGGGCACGGGAAGGTGAAGAAGCACCCCGGAGCAGAGTACGACACAGAAGTGACAACCTTACTTGAGACATTTGCATCTCTCCCTAAGGCAACTTACGCTGTCCGCGCGCGGAGTCTGTCTCTCGCAGTTAACCCATGACCTACAACAAATTCGCCCGGGCCCAACAAGTAGATCCCACGCAAAACCAAGGCGCACCTATGCAGAAGTCGGACAGGATTGAACTGCGGGACGCGCATGAACTTGCCGTGTACCTGGCGGCCATTCAGGATTCGACGGGCGAAGCGATTCTCAGCACTGATCGCGATGGCACGATTGTTACCTGGAACAGGGCGGCGGAACGGCTTTTCGGGTACAACGCCGGCGAGATCATCGGGCTGCCGAATTTGCTGCTGATTCCACCGGACCTGCACGAACAAGCGAAGCAGCTGCAGTCCGATGTGCTGGCTGGGCGTCGAATCGGGGGCGCTCTCTCGCAGATGTTGATGAAGGGCGGCGGACGTGTTGATGTGGCCGTGAACCTGGCGCCGATTTCCGGCCCCGACGGAGCGATTATAGGACTAGTTAAGACTGCCAGGGATCTTCAAGGAGATACGCAAATTGAGGACGCGCGCCGGCGATTAGCGGCGATTGTTGACTCCTCGAACGACGGCATCATTAGCCGGGATTTGGATGGGAGGATTACGAGTTGGAACACGGGTGCCGAACGGATATTTGGATATGCCGCCGGCGAGATCCTGGGCCACTCGATGACGATGCTGGTTCCGCCGGATCTCCAGCATCAAGAACTGGAGACGATGCAAAGACTGCTGCAGGGTGAGAAAATCACGCATTTTGAGACAGAAAGGCTGCGAAAAGACGGAGAACGGATTGATGTAGCGCTTACCATTTCGCCCATCCTTAACACTGCCGGAAAGGTGATAGGGGCATCGCAGATCGCGCGAGACATTTCGGAGCGGCGGCGCACAGAGGAGACCCAGATGCGCCTGGCGGCAATCGTGGAATCATCCGACGATGCAATTATCAGCAAAGACCTGGACGGAGTGATCACAAGTTGGAATTCGGGCGCGAAGCAGATTTTCGGGTATGAGGCAGAGGAAATCGTGGGCCACTCGGTGCTGCGGCTGATTCCCAAGGAACTCCACCATGAAGAGCCGATGATTCTTTCGCGTCTGCGCGCCGGGTTGCGGATAGATCACTACGAATCGAAGCGTAGACGGAAGAACGGCGAACTGATTGATGTTTCATTGACAATCTCGCCGATCAAGGATTCAACGGGAAAAGTAATTGGGGCGTCGAAGATTGCGCGGGATATCACCGAACGGAAGCGGGCGGAAGTAGCGCTGATCGAAAAAGAAAAGCTGGCGGCGACGGGACGCATGGCGGCGGCAATCGCGCACGAGGTGAACAATCCGCTGGAATCAATCATGAACCTGGCGTACCTGCTGACATGCGATTCCGGGCTGTCGGAGAAAGCCAGTTACTACGCTGGCCTGTTGCTGCGGGAAGTTGAGCGCGCAAGCGAAATCACGCGACGAACCCTCTCGTTCTATCGCAGTCCGAACCTGCCGGGCGAGGTCGACATAGGGCAGCAACTGGACACCATACTGCGCGGAAAAAAACAGCGCGTGGCAGAGAAGGGAATTAAGCTGGAAACGGAAGTGAACGGCAACGGCAGGACTTGGGGCCTGGCAGGGGAGTTGGGACAAGTATTGTCAAATCTGCTGGAGAACGCGATCGATGCGGTGGATCAGGGCGGACGCATTCGGGTGCGCGTGAGGGACCTGCCGGGCGACCCGGGAACTGTCCTCATTTCTGTTTGCGATAATGGCAGTGGAATGTCTGGCGAAACGGTCCAGCGGATATTTGAACCCTTCTATACGACCAAGAGCAGCCGCGGTAGCGGGTTAGGGCTGTGGGTGACGCGCGGAATTGTGCAGAAACACAATGGCCATATCCGGGTTCGCACGAACCAGACGGCGGCGCGGCACGGAACGGTGTTCTCGGTAATTTTGCCTCGGAGTACAGACTTTCAACCGGAAGAGGCGGCGAGTTTGAGCGCGGACTAAAGACCCAAGACAAATGAATCCAGCGATGACTCCGGCTGAGCCCTCTCGTTGACGATGGCGATGTTTTCTGTTATTTCTGTCATGACTGAAATAAACGTATGACGGAACTCAGCCAGACCAAGAAACAGTTCATTCTCCACTGGGGCGAGATGGGCAATCGGTGGGGAATCAACCGTACAGTGGCCCAGATTCATGCCTTGCTACATGTTTCGCCGACCCCGCTTACAGCCGAAGAGATCGCAGAAACGCTCAGCGTGGCGAGGTCGAACGTCAGCACCAGCTTGCGCGAGTTGCAGGGTTGGGGATTGGTGCGGGCCGTGCACGTCCTGGGAGATCGGCGGCAGCACTTTGATTCCATCAAAGATGTCTGGGAAATGTTTAAGATCATTCTCGAGCAGCGAAAACGGCGCGAGGTGGACCCGACACTCGATCTGTTGAAGAGTTGCATTGCCGAACTAGGGCCGAATGACAAATACACGCGGGAACGTCTAAGGGAACTACATGAATTCTTCGCCGAGATCGATGCGCTGTATACGGAAATGCGGGGGGTTCCGATACCGGCATTGAGGGGAGCAATAAGGGCGCGGGGAAAATTTAGAAAGCTATTTATCGGACAAGTAAGATCATAACTTGCAATCGTGTAGCTCATTATACTTAAAGTTATACTTCACAGGCGCTTAGCATGAGATGAGGATGCATAGGGAAGTCGCACAACAGAATTTTGCGGTGAGGTGGTTATGGAGTGGGTCGGGAGGCGGGAAGATTCACCGGTGAGCGTTGTAACCGGAGGATTTGGGTTCAGCGGAAGATGCATCGCGCAGAAGCTGCTGATGCGGGGAGAACGGGTGCGCACGCTGACGAATCATCCGGATACCGCCTCGGCTCTGTACGACCGCATGGAAATTGCGCGTCTCGATTTCGAAGATGAGGCCACGCTGGCGCGGTCTCTGGCAGGTGCAACCGTTCTCTTCAACACGTACTGGGTGCGTTTTGCGTACGGAGGGGCTAGCCATGAACTGGCGATCCGGAACACGAAGCGGCTGATTCGCGCGGCGGAAGCAGCCGGGGTGAAGAAAATCGTTCACGTCAGCATTACGAATCCGTCGCTGGAATCGCCGCTGCCGTATTTCCGCGGGAAGGCCGAGGTGGAGGAGAGCATTCGTGCCTCAAAGCTGTCCTACGCCATCCTGCGGCCTGCAGTGTTATTTGGCCAGGGCGACATTCTGATCAACAACATCGCCTGGATGTTGCGGAATTTTCCGGTATTCGCGGTGCCGCGCATGGGCGAATACCGCGTACAGCCCATCTTCGTGGAGGACCTGGCGGAACTGGCGGTCGCGAGCGGACGCGCAAAGGAAAATGGTGTCAGCGATGCCGTGGGTCCGGAGACGTACACCTATGATGCGCTGGTGCGAATGATTCAAGAGGCCATTGGCAGCCGGGCACGAATTACATATCAGCCGGCGCCGCTGATTCGGCTGGCGTCAAAGATCCTCGGATTGATCGTCGATGACGTGGTGCTCACGAGAGACGAAATCAAGGGATTGACGGCGGATCTACTCGTTTCACACGGGCCGCCCACAGGACACACGAGCCTGCACGATTGGATTTACGCGAATGCTCGGAACCTGGGAACGACCTATGCGTCGGAACTGGGGAGACACTATCGCGAGCATGCGGCGGGGCATCGGCTGTAGAGAAATCCCCAATTCAGGATTACCAAACTCACAGACTACCGGGTTGCCTTTCGGGGATGATGTTAGCTGGAGGCACAGGACCATGAGAATGGTTTCGGTGTGCGGAGTGCTGTGCTCGGATTGTCCGGCCTATCTTGGCGAGGTGAAGGGCGTTGCGCACCAGCGGCAAACGGCGGCCGCTTGGGGGAGGATTTACGGGCTGCAAGAAACGCCGGAAAACATCTCCTGCGGCGGTTGCCTGGGGCCGGACGAGGAACTCTTCCATACGAGCCGCAATTGCAATGCTCGGGCCTGTTGCCGGTCGAAAGCCTTTCTCAACTGCGCCGAATGTTCTGTCGAAGCGTGCCCGGATCTCGAGAATGCCCAATCAGTCTGGGACGGGGTACCGGCACTTGCCGAAGTTCTGCCGGAAGGGGACTTTGCCTCTTACGCGCAACCATATTGTGGCCATCGAAGGCGTCTGCAAGAGCTGCGTGCGCAAACTGGAAACGCAGGCAAGTGTATTTAACAGAATATCTGTTATCGGACATTACTGATATTCCCGACTCTCAATCCACAAATGTTATTGCTACGACCAGCAATCACGCTCGTCACTGACGCGTGACCCTACCTGGGAGCACCCTTACCGCGTTCAAATTCATCGGGGGCTTGCGCCATGGATCATTCAGAACTCAAGTTTCGATTTGATGCCGTCTACTACCACGTCTCCGACATGGAGCGGTCGATTGCTTTCTATCGCGATGTTTTGGGATTCCAGCTTGTGTCGCGGGATTACGTTGCGCGTTTCGATCTGGACGGCGTGCTGTTTGAGCTTGTTCCGAATCCGCCCGGACATACCCTGCCCGGAGATGGGAATGCGCGCCTGTGCCTGGGGATGAACGACATTCGCCTCGCGACGCGTGAGTTAGAAGCAAAGGGCGTGAAGACTATGCCCGTTGAGAAGAAACCCGGCGGGCTGCTGTCGTTCTTCAACGATCCGGACGGCAATGAAATTAGCCTTTGGCAATACACATAGGCTTAAACCCGCCTGGAGGCGCATGGCGGCTTGATGTTCGGCGGGTTTGGGAGAAGCCTGTCCGCCGGCTTGGAGGATGTGACGATGCTTCCCTGCCACTCTTAAAGTGTTTGTTGAATTGTTGTGCTTTGTGGGGCCATCGCTATCCGCATAGCGCCTGAGCACCTTACGGCCATGCTAATATCTCGGCAATCGTTTAGAACATCTCAAGATTTCCAGTTGTTTTACATCAAATGGCCGGGGAACGACCTTCCGTTCGTTCGGGCGAAAATATTCTGTAACATATCCGGCGGGGTTCGACTTTTGCATTTGCCGTCCCATCCATTAACGGCGCCTGAAGTGTATCCGGGGTAGCCATGGGGTAGCACACTGGATAATCGAAAAATTGGAAAAGGAGATTCACATGGTACGTGGGGTGTGGATTGCTTTACTGGTGCTCGTGTCGGGCACTGTGACAATGGTGGCTGCGCAAGAGAAGAAGGCCGACCAGGGTGCGACTAACCAGGCTGCGAGTGGGTGGACGTATCCGGTGATCAAGGGCTATGGAGATGCCTGGAATCTGCCGGATGCCGAGGCGCAGCCGCAAAAGGGACGGACATACAAGGTGCTCTTCAGTCTCTCGCATCCGGCGGAAAAACCGGACGAGGTTATGCCGGGCCTCGATCACATGGCGAGAATGTTCAACGTGTTCGCCACGCGGGGAGTGCCCCCGCAGAATTTGAAGGTCGTAGGGGTGTTTCACGGGCCAGCAGCATCCTACGCAGCAATGAGCAATGAGGTCTACAAGGCGAAATTCGGAGTCGATAATCCGAATCTAAGGGTCATCCAGGAACTGAGGGCTGCGGGCGTGAAGCTGCTGCTGTGCGGGCAGGCCCTGCATGGGCTCAACTTAAACGAAAAAGACATGCTTCCAGACGTGAAATTAGCTACCTCGGCGTTGATCGTTCTCGCGATGTATCAGAACGATGGTTATGCGTTGATGCCGTTCTAGCGGAAGCCGAGGAAAGATCATGTCCAGCAAGATAGTTTTGCTGTTGTTAAGCGTGGCGGTGTGCCTCGCCGCCACGGTTCTTGCCCAGAATCCGACCCCACCCAAGGCTGCGAAGGTTTGGCCACCATGGAGTCCGCCACCGACCAATGGCCTGAATTTCACGGTTCCGCAGATCGACGACGTTCCCGACCTGCATGGCGACATTGTCGATCCGCAACTGGTGATCTTTTTCGCCGGGAACCAGTTCATGGCGACGCACGAACTGATGGAGGCTTTCCGGCAGGAGCACCCGGAAGTTCAGCGAATCTACTGGGAGACGCTGCCGCCCGGTATTTTGGCGAAGCAGATCGACCAGGGAGCGCTGATTATCGGGAACTTGCGGATAGCGATCAAGCCGGATATCTACACGGCGGGTGCGCGGCGCATTCAGCAGTTCCAGAAGGAAGACCGATTTGAGAGCGTCGAAACGTATGCGCAGAACAAACTGGCGATCATGGTGCGCGAAGGGAATCCGAAGGGGATACGGTCATTAAAGGATCTCGCACGCAATGATGTGCGGATCTCCATGCCGAATCCGGAGTGGGAGGGCGTGGCAAACCTGATTACTGCGTCGTACAAAAAGGCAGGCGGGGACGAACTGGTGAACCGGATCATGAAGACGAAGGTGCAGGATGGAACCACGTTCCTCACCCACATTCACCACCGGCAGACGCCGATCCGGATTATGCTGGGCGAATCAGATGCCGGGGTGGTGTGGTATTCCGAAGCCCCGTTTCAGCAGATGATCGGAAACCCGATTGCCATGGTGGAGATTCCGCCGGAGCAGAACATGAACGGCATCTACCAGGCGGGCATCTTCAAGGACGCGCCTCACGCCGAAGCGGCGCGGGCCTTTGCAAAGTTTCTGCTGAGTGACAAGGCGCAGGCCATCTTCAGCAAGTATGGATTTTCAGGGCCGCCGCAGGAGGTGAAGCACTGAGGAACGAGGGCATCGGCGACAGCATCGGTTTTGAAGGGTCACGGCTTCAGCCGTGCCGAAGAGGGTCCCCGAGAGTTCGGGCTTTAGCCCCTGGGGGACACTGCTGTTGTCTCGGAGACATTGCGGGAGCATCGCGATGCGGAAATTGAGCGTCATCCTCGCTTCGATGGTCGTGGCCGTGGTGTTGCTCTACGTCGGGATCGTCTATCTGTTCATGGAAAAATATCGCGCCCCCGCTCCGCCTGCTGTCTCTGCCAAGGCACCGCGCTTCAAGGCGCCGAATCCCGAAGACGCTCCGCCGCAACTGCGTCCCGCCGTGCTGCTCGGTTACGACATCATGATGCACACCGCGACCTACGCTCCGGCCTACACCGGGAACAAGCTCAATTGCAGCAGTTGCCATTTCGCGGCGGGACTGGTCGACGAGGGCATACCGCTGGTCGGAGTCGCGGCGACCTATCCCAAGTACCGCAAACGTACCAACTACGCGACGGACCTGGTGGCGCGAACCAACGAGTGCTTCGAGCGCAGCATGAACGGCCGCGCCGCCCCGGTGACGAGCCGCGAGATGCAGGCGCTGCAAGCGTATTTCGCGTGGATCTCGCGCGGCACTCCCATCTACTCAGATGTTCCGTGGCTCGGCGTGAAGCGCGTGCAGCCGACGCGTGATCCCGATCGCGCTAACGGCCAGAGTATCTTCGCAGTGCGATGCGCGCTCTGTCACGGAGCCGATGGCGCCGGAACCGTGCAGGCTCCGCCGCTGTGGGGCCCACAATCATTCAACGATGGCGCCGGAATGGCGAAGCTGGAAACGTTCGCATCCTTCGTGCATGCCAACATGCCAAAAGGAACCCCGGACCTCTCGGTCGACCAGGCTTACGATGTCGCAGCGTATGTTACGAAGCAGCCGAGACCGCACTTCAAAGAATAATTGACGATTGACGAATGTCGGATTGACGATTTCGCTCGCGGAGCGAGCACGCCATGTCTAGCCACGCGCTTCAGCGCGTGGAAAAGTGGCTCGTTGCATAGCGGCGGCGGATGCCGCTGCGAATCGCTTTTGAAGTGAGCGTGACACGGGATACGCCAATTTCGCGAGAGCGTGTCGTGGTCGTGAAAAAGCCGTGATGTCGTACCAGACGCCATCGTCAGCGCGGTTCCACTCCACCACGAACCGCTCTTCGCCGCTCTCGGCATGATCGAGCAAGGTTCCATACGCGAAGCCGAAGCGCCGAAGAGGCTCCACTTCATCGATCACGTACACGATCCGGCACGCATTTAAGGAGTAGAAACCGTAGTGCCGGACCTGCAGCGCAACCGTGACGCCGACATGCATGCGCAAATTGGGCCAATACAGCCGAACCCATGGAATATCGAACACCTGCCATCTGCGGAACGCGTTCAGCGCGTCATTCCACGACGCCGCGCCGGAGCCAAGCTGGATGCGATGGTGATCCAGGTTGTATCCCTTCGGCATCGCGCCAGCCGTCGTGCCCACCTCCGAGTAGGAAAATTCAGATTGACTCTGCTGCTCGATGAAATCTCGAACGACAGCACGCGGTGGTGCGGACAGGAAGAACACAGGTGGATTTTACGGCACCAACGAGCCGAGAAAGTAGCCACGGACGTGAGTCCGGGGTAGCGATCCAATTGACATTCTCAAGTCGTGCCTTGCGCGACGACAGACACAGATAGATTATGCGATGACGATTTCTCGACAACTAAGGTCGCAATGCCAGTATCTGACGGCCTTTTTCCGTGCCGTAGAACCAAGCCTTGCCCTCAGGTGCGATGGGCAAGTTGCCTTCGACCAGCGCAATGATTGCACGTCCCAGTTCGATAATTGGTGCTGTGGAGACTTCCATCGCACCACGAGGAAAGATATGTTCGTCGTCCAAAATGCGCCACTGAACTATTTCTTTGGCAGGAATCGAGTCTCTCTGTTCTAGCGTTCTACAGGCTTCCTCTGCCAATGCGACAATCGTCTGGCACTGCGACGTTGACCAGCGTTCATCAAGAGTCATCCCAATATCTTGAATGCAAGCGGAGACGCGCCAATCCGAAACGGCACTCATCAGCCATTCTGTGTTCACGTGCTCACTGGCTTCTGCGGCATCGAAAAATTGTTGGAGGAACACGCCCAAAGCAACGTCGTAGACGTAGAATCCGCGCTCACGATAGCTGACGTATTTGGTCTTGCTCACGGCTGTACTCCGGCTACTCTGGATAGGTTAGGGTGAGCCGATATATCAACAACAATCTCTATCGGCTTCTCGCGACAAGCAGCGAATTGCGCTCTCGCCGGGCGTCTGCACTGAAATAACGAGCTGCGTTTCTTGTGACTAGCCAACCGACAACGTATGTGCAGATGCACAGTTGGATCACATACTTCGCTTTGCCAAAGGTTAGGTCTGGCTCTGCTGAAAATGGCGCAAGGAGCGGCAGTCGGAAGAGTACGTTCAGTGCGTCAATAATGAGAAGCACACTCAGCACCAAGACCGTCCATCGCGCCGCACCGTATCCCTGCCAATAGAACCAAAGCAAAACACTCGAACAGCCCAACAGAAGTACTGAGCCCGTGAGAGGATGCGGAAGAGTTGACCAAAGCCAAATCGCTCCAACGAGCGCAGCGATGACCGCAAAAGCCATCAATGCGGTAGTGATGATTAGTTGCGTGGGCTTTGTGGTTCCCGACGATTCGGATGGAGTCATGGAAAGCTCCGGCTTGTACGGAACATTCGCAGGAATAGTATCAACGGATTGTTGTTGGGAACAGGGCCGAGTCTGCGCCTTTTTCCCGATTCGGGAATAAGCCAAAACTTTTTCCATTGACATCACAGACACGCACTCCCCTCACCCCACATTCTCAACATGGATCAGTCCACCAGCGGCGCCCTCTTTCGGGCGCCGTTTGCGTTAGCTCTTTGTAAACTTCGCCAGGTGCGGCAACCGGCACCTTCCACCCGGAATCGACGCTTTTCAATCGTCAATGTGAAAATCGTCAATCGTCAATCCGGGGCCAGAACAGTCAGTTTTGCGGGCTAAGTCCTTTGGAATCTATTTCTTCCCTGTATCTGCTGATTTCAAAGTATTTAATCAGCATTTCTAACTTAAGCGATTGATTCTAAAGTTTCGGCCAGGGGGGAGGGGGTACCTGCTCCGTCTAAGGTTTACCGACAAATAAACAATGCGGAGTTCGAAATTGCCGGCAGCTCTGGAGCACGACACAGAGCGAACAAGTCTACCGTCCATCCTTAACCGCTGTCGCCAACTCCTTCAGCAGTGGCAGCGTCTCGTCCCACCCAAGGCAGGCGTCGGTGATGCTTTGGCCATAAGTGAGCGGCTGCCCCGGGGTGAGGTTTTGGGCGCCGGCGACGAGGTTGCTTTCGAGCATTACGCCGATGATGTTGCGGTTCCCTTTTGTGATTTGCGCGGCGACGTCGCGACAGACCAAGGCTTGCTTGCGGTAGTCCTTGTTGCTGTTGGCGTGGCTGCAGTCGATCATGAGGCGCGCCGGGAGTTTGGATTTCTCGAGAAGCGCGCTGGCCTGTGCGACGGATTCGGCGTCGTAATTCACGGTGGTGCGGCCGCCGCGAAGGATGACGTGGCAGTTGGGATTTCCCGTCGTATTGAAGATGGCGGACTGGCCGTACTTGGTGTGTCCGAGGAAGCTGTGCTGGTGCGCGGCGGAGAGCACGGCTTCGACGGCGATCTGGACGTTGCCAGAGGTTCCGTTCTTGAAGCCGACGGGACAGGAAAGGCCGGAGACGAGTTCGCGGTGTACCTGGCTCTCGGTAGTACGCGCGCCGATGGCGCCCCAACTGACGAGTCCGGCAAGATACTGCGGCGTCACCATGTCGAGGAATTCGGTTCCGGCGGGTACGCCGAGTTCGGCGAGATCGACGAGCAGGCGACGCGCGATGCGCAGGCCGTCATTGATGTTGAACGTCTCGTCGAGATGCGGGTCATTGATGAGGCCCTTCCAGCCGATGGTCGTGCGCGGCTTCTCAAAGTAGACGCGCATGACGAGGCGCAACTCTTTCGACAGTTCCCTTTCGGCGGATCTCAGGCGCTGCGCGTAATCGAGCGCGGCCTTTGTGTCATGAATCGAGCATGGACCGACTACGACGAGGAGACGGCGATCGCGGCCGTCGAGGATGTCGACGATTTCGCTGCGGAATTGATGGACAGCGGCGGAAGCCTTCTCGGTGGTCGGCAGTTCCTCTTCGAGAAACGCCGGAGGGAGCAGGACCTTGGTCCACTTGATGCGAAGATCGTCAGTACGATACATAGTGAAAGTCAGAGTGTATCAAGATGAGGTGCGCGGGTTGTCATGAGTGCGGAATGCCCACATCTGCTGAAAGAGGCAGATGTGGGTCAAGGACGTTTTGGGAACTTCGCTACGAGGGCTTTCCCGGTCGGTTCTTGGCGGCGTACTCGGACAGCGCCTTGATCAGGCCGGGGATTGTGTACTCGGTGGCCTGAACGTCGACGTTGAGTTCGTACTCGCGCAATGTCTCCGACGTTACGGGACCTATCGATGCGTTCCAGACTCCCTGAACGAGTTTCGACTTGCCGCTGCGAATTCCGAGCAGGCTCACGTAGTTCTTCACGGTAGAGGAACTGGTGAAGGTGATCGCGTGCGGCCGCTGCAGTTGGTCGCGAAGAACGCGGCGCAGTTTGATGCGCGAGGCCGCCGGGATCACGGTTTCGTAGGCTTCGACGACGTCGACGAAAGCGCCGAGCAGACGGAGTTCGCGAGGAATGACGTCGCGGGCGATCTTGGCGCGGCAGAGGAGCACACGCTTTCCCCGGACCTTGCCATCGAGGGCCTGCACGACGGCTTCGGCGACATACTCCTTCGGCATGAGCGCCACCGGCAATCCGTGCTTTTCGATGGCGGCGCGGGTCGCAGGGCCGATAGCGACGATGTTCAGCGGTATGAGGCGGCGCTTGGGAATGCCGAGCTTTTCCATGCGCTCAAACAAGGCGTTGACGCCGTTGACGCTGGTCAGGATCAGCCACTCGTATTCGCTGATGAGGCGCAGCGCGTCGTCCATGCACTTGTAGGAGCGCGGCGGGCGGATTTCGATGAACGGAATCTCGAGGACGTCGGCGCCTTCAGCCCGGAGAAGTTCTGAAAGGCATCCGGCCTGTTGACGGGCGCGGGAGACAAGTACACGAAAGCCATCAAGTGGCAGTTGGCCGTTGCCCCGTTTGCTGTGAGGGAGTGGGGATTTCGCCTTTGTCAAAGTGGAAACCATACTGCTCATATCACAATCCTATGGTTCGCTCGGCACAACCGCAGCCGTGCCATAAACTTCGCGAAGGATCTGGTCGCCGCCGCGGCGCAAAATTGTCTCGCCGACGCGTTCGCCCAATTCGACCGGATCGTTGCCGGTCTGAACCTCGCGAATAACTTCCGTACCATCCGGGCGTGCGCAGATGGCGGTCAGGCGCAGGACGCTTCCGTCCTTTTCGGCAAAAGCGCCGATGGGCACCTGGCAACCACCGCCCAGCTTATTGAGTAGTGCTCGTTCACAAACTGTCGTTGCACGCGCGTCTTCGTCGTCGAGGAACGCGAGCAACTCCCGCATACGGGTGTCATCCTGGCGGATTTCAATGCCGAGGGCGCCCTGGCCGGCGGCGGGACACATCGTGTCTTCTTCAATTAACTGCTTTACCAACTGCGTTTTGCCGAGGCGGAAGAGACCGGCGGCGGCAAGAATGATGGCGTCGTACTGCCCTTCTTCGAGCTTGCGCATGCGCGTATCGACGTTGCCGCGCAGGGGGAAGATGAACAGATCGGGCCGGATCGCTTTTAGTTGCGCCTGACGGCGAAGGCTGCTGGTACCGACCTTGGCGCCGTTCGGGAGGGCGTCGATGCTGTCGTACTTAACCGAGAGAAAGACATCACGCGGGTTCTGGCGCGTGGTGATAGCGGCGATTTCGAATCCGGAGGGCAGATCGGTGGGCAGGTCCTTGAGGCTGTGCACGGCGAGGTCGACGCGCCCGGCAGCGAGAGCTTCTTCGATCTCCTTTGTGAACATGCCTTTTGTGCCTACCTTGGCCAGCGCGACATCGGTGATCTTGTCGCCTGTCGTCTTAATGATCTCGAGTTCGACCTCATGGCCCTTCTCGCGCAACAGTGCCGAAATGTGATTGGCCTGCCAGAGTGCGAGTTGTGATCCGCGTGAACCGATTCTTAACCGGGCCATGTATACGTCCTATCCCTCGGAGGTGTTATCGCTTTCTTCGTCACTTGTTCCTGCCGCTGCGCCCATGGCCTGTTCGGACCGTCCATCGGGCGCCGTCCTCAGGTTGAAGAGCTTGCGGATGAGTTCGACAACGGTCGTGGCTTCGTGATCACGCGCTGCACTCTTCAACGTAGTAATGGGCGTGTGCATGATCTTGTTAATAATCCCCTTGGTGAGCGCCTCGACTGCCATCTCCTGCTCGGGGGTGAGTTCACCGAGGCGCCCGCGGAGACGGTCGATTTCGGCCTGGCGCACGGTCTCGAGATGCTCCTGCAAGGACACGATGGTCGGAACCACGTTCAGGGTCTGGAGACGTGATTCGAACCGTTCTACCTCGTCGGCAACGAGGGCTTCGGCTCGATCGGCTTCACGCTTACGGTCGCCAAGGTGGGAGGAGACGACCTGTTGCAGGTCATCTATGTCATAGACGAAGATTCCGTCGAGGTCGTTGATCTTGGGATCGATGTCGCGGGGTACGGCGATGTCGATGAAGAACATGGGCCGGTTCTTGCGAACCTTGAGGAAGTGCTCGCCATGCTCTTTGCGGAAAATCGCGTGGGGCGCGCCGGTGGAACTGATGATGATGTCGGCTTTTTCGACGGTCTCGTAGAGCTTGTCGAAGGAGACCGCGTCGCCGTTGAACTTACGCGCGAGGGCGACGGCGCGCTCGAAGGTGCGATTCGCTACGTAGATCTTCCCTGCTCCGTGGGCGATCAGGTGGCGGGCGGCGAGTTCGCACATCTTGCCGGCGCCGACGAGGCAGATGGCTTTGCCGTTGAGTTCGCCGAAAATCTTCTGGGCGAGTTCGACGGCAACCGAAGCCACGGAGACGGACGAGGATGCGACGGCGGTCTCGCTGCGAACTTTCTTAGCGACGGCAAAGGATCGGGTGAGCAACGCATCGAGATGCGATTGCACAGCGCCTACGGCGCGGGCGACGGCGTAGGCTTCTTTAACCTGGCCGAGGATCTGCGGTTCGCCGACGACCATGGAGTCGAGGCTTGAGGCGACGCGGAACAGGTGACGGATGGCGTCTTTGCCGCGATGCTCGAAAACGTAGCGATCGTACTGGCCGGGCTCGAAGCCGTAGTACTTATTCACAAAACCGCGAAGATCGCAGTTTCCATTCATTGTGCGCGCGATGATTTCGACGCGGTTGCAGGTGGAAACGATCATGCCTTCTTCGATACCGGGAACCTCAGTCAGTTGGCGGAGAGCGTCGGGCAGCTGCGCCTCAGGAATGGCGAAGCGCTCGCGGACTTCAACCGGAGCCGTCTTGTGATTCACGCCGATGACGAAGAAGTTCATGGGGCGATGAACCTGTGCACGGTGCTGATGGAATTGGCCACCCACGCGCAAACGGCGGCGGCAAATGCAAAGGTCGCGAGATAAGCGGCGCGGCGTCCGCGCCAACCGGAACTCCACCGGGTGTAGAGCAGCACCATGTAAACGCCCCACATCAGGAAAGAGAGCAGAACCTTGGGGTCGAGAAAATAATCGGGGCCTATCTTGGCCTGCGCGACGATGGAACCAGCTACCAGGCCAAAGGTCATGAATGGAAAACCGCAAATCAACGATTTGTAGCCGATCTGGTCGATGACTTCGAGTGCGGGCAGGCGGCTGAACTGATTAGCCGGCGATTTTCGTTTCAGGTTACGCGACTGAACAAGATAAAGAAGGCTAGCGACAAAGCTGAGGAATAACGCTGCGTAGCCAATGAGCAATAGCGAAACGTGAACCGGAATGAGCCAGCTATGAATGAGCGGTGAATTCGTGGCCGGTGGCCGCTGCGCCATCTCCGAGGCGAATGTCAGCAGGAACATCAGCGGGAACATGAAGATTCCCGGCGACACTGTGCGATAGCGCACGAACAGGTACATGAACACGCAACCGATGAGCAGCGCCATGGCGGATTCGGCGTGACGGATGGTCAGCAGGAAGAGGTAGTTTTCCGTCAGAGCCAGTTCGGTGAGCGAGACGAAATGGAAAACCATCCCCAAGCCGACGGCGGGAACGGCAACGTGCGCAAGCCACTCTTTTTTGAGAAGGAGGAGCAACGCGTGGATAAGCCCGACGGCGTATAGGAAAATGGCGACCCTGAGCCAAAGCAAAGGCATAACTGGTTTCCGGCGCAGGACCCAGCGGTTGCCCAGAGTTCCCCACCAGACCTATTGATTATAAAGCCGCTTGTATCGGAGCTAAGTATGTGAATCACAGGTATTTGTGACTGACATCACAAAACTCAGAACGTCTGGGTTCAGGAAAGGTCCAGTGGGGCGAGGAGTTCTTCGATATTGCCGGGACCGACGTTCAGGCTACGCCCCTCGGCGAGCATGTCGCCTGTTTCGTCGAAGCCCTGCTGTAGCCGTAACTTAGCGAGGGCGTACTGCTCGGAATCGCTGAGGCGGCGAGCATGACTCGCGGCCCAGGAATCGAGGCCGTCCTTGTGGATGAAGACGCTGACGGAGTATCGGGCCCGGCGGTCGCTGATGATGTCAAAGATGTACTCGGTGGCCGGAACCTCACCGATTGCCTGACGCTGGCCTACAAAGTAGTACTCGTAGACGAGGCCGGTCTGGGCGGTGTAGGTCTTGACGCGTCGGAGCATGGCGAGATTGTAGCAACCCTTGTGGGCCAGATTGACGATGGAGGACTTTCACACTGACGATTGAAAGCCAATCAGAAGGACGAATGCAAAAACCCCACATCTGCTAACAGCCGCAGATGTGGGGCACGGTTAACACCGTTGTGGGGAGAGTCTATCAGCCGTTGGGGTGCAGGACGCGGAAGGTGTTGCCACCCTGCGACCAGACGAGGATGAGGGCGTCCTGTCCGGCGGGGATGCTCTTCAGCGCTTGCGAAGCCTGTTCGGCGTTGCTGACCGGTTTGCGATCGACGGAGACGATGACGTCGCCCTTCTGGATGCCGGCGTTATCGGCCGGGCTGCCGGGCTGAACGCTGCCGACGACGGCGCCACTTACATTCTGCGGAGCCTGGATCTGCTGGCGAATGTCGGGTGTGAGATCGGCAAGACCAAGACCCCAGCGCGGCTTACCGTTTTCGTTGCTGGCGGAAACTTCGCCGGCCTTCTTGCCCATGGCTTCGAGGGTGACCGGAATAGTTTCGTTCTTTCCATTGCGAACGACGCCTAACTGAATGGTCGTACCGGGCGCAGTTTGTCCGACTTCGACCTGGAGCTGTCCAGCGTCGTTGATCGGTTTACCATTGAGTGCCGTGATGACGTCGCCAGTCTTTAGACCAGCTTTCGCGCCCGGAGTATCGGGCTCAACCTGATCGACAAGAGCACCTTCGGCTTTCTGCATGTCGAAAAACTTCGCGTTTTCAGGGGTGACGTCGGTGATGCCGATTCCCATGTAGCCATGGCTCACTTTGCCGTACTTGATGAGAGCATCGACCGTCGGCTTCACGATCTGGGTTGGGATGGCGAAGCCCATGCCCGAGAAAGAACCGGTGCCGGAGATCAGGAAGGTGTTGATGCCGATGACCTGGCCGCGGGCGTCGACGAGCGGGCCCCCGGAGTTGCCGGGATTGATGGCTGCGTCGGTCTGAATGAACTCGCCGGGCTTGCGTCGATCCGTTTCCGGATTTGGCCGGTTGAGCGCGCTGACGATTCCACGCGTCACGGTGAAGCGGAAGCCGTATGGGTTGCCGAACGCGAGCACGGTCTGTCCGGGCTCGAGCTTCGTGGAGTCGCCGAAGGGAACGCTGGGCAGGTTTGTGCCGTTGATCTTGATGACGGCGAGATCGGTGAGGGGATCGGCGCCGATGAGTTTGGCCCTCATCACCTGGCGGTCCTTCATCGTGACGCGGATGTCGGTCGCGTTCTCAATGACGTGGTTGTTGGTGACGATGTAGCCGTCGGGCGAAATGATGACGCCGCTACCAAGGCCGTGCTCGATCCGCGGTCCCTGCTGTTGCTGCGGGAACTGGAAGCCGAACTGGTTTCCGAAGAAGTGCTGGATTTCCGGCGGAAGCCCGCCCTCCTCATCGCCGCCCTTCGTCTTCGAGGTGACGGTGACGTTCACGACAGCGGGCGTAACGCGTGCCGCGAGCACTTCCATGGCGTGATCGTAAGCAATGAGGGGTTCGACGCTAGTTGCAGTGAGAGCCGGCGCCGGTGCCGTGGGCGACGGCGAAGCCGCCGATGCAGGCTTGGCCAACTCATAGGCTCCAACGCCCACGGCTATCGCGACCGCGAGTGCGGGAACGATGGCGCCGCGGGTGAGTTTTCTAACTTTGTTCTCGATTCCCTGGTTCATTTTCTTCTTTCTCCTTTGAAAGTCCGAAATCGTTTTGTCATTCAACTAAGCATTTAGTTGCTTGGGGTAAAAATTTTTTACGTTTGATTCGGTGGCTTATTGCTCACCGGCTTCGCCGTTACGAGCATTACGCGCCATACCGAATAGGACATGATTGAAGAACCCTTGCGAAAATATTCCGTTGATTGTGTGAAGACCACGAATTGCGGCGGAAGTGGCGTAGGCCGTTTCACAATGGCCTGCACTACCAGGGGCCTATGCTGTGCCTGCTTAGCTCGCAGTAGAATCTCGCGTGGCTGGCCTGCGGACAGAGTCTTGTGCGTCGCAAGTATCACCTTGCCCTGTTGCATTTCTCTCGCTGCTCGTTTCGTCACTGAAACTCGGTCGAGATGGGCTGACGCTTCAATCACCATAGATTTCGGCACTACAGGAGCAGAGTCGTAGGCGAGGGTGGCTGGAACAGTGGGCATAGTGAGGGCGGGCGCTACCGGTTGGTCGAAGGCGACGAGTTGCGGGGCATTGGGAAACGCATAAATGCAAAGCCCAGCAAAGACAGCTACGGCCGCAACCACCGGGCTTAATACGCGAGTGGCCTTGGGGCGCTCGAGATCGAGAATCTGCGCGAGACGCAGGGATGTGTCCTTAGTCCGAGTGATCGCGGCCTGCGCCATTGCGATGCTGCGACGAAGGAAGCTGCGCTCCGCGAGCGATACGAGGCAGCGGGCGTAAAGGTGTGGGTTGCCGGTTTCGGCGAGAACGGCATCGTCGCAGGCCATCTCGCGTTCGAGGGAGAGACGTCGCTCGATCCAAAGTACGGCGGGATGGAAAAAGAAAAAGGTGCCGACGATCTTCTGCAACAGGTTGGTCCAGTCATCCCAGCGGCGCAGATGCGCGAACTCATGAAGGACGATGGCACGAAGTTCTTCCGCCTGAAGTTCTGCAACGGCCCATTCGGGGATCAGAATTACAGGATGGAAAAATCCGATGGCGGTCGGAACGCGGACTTCAGATGATGCGCAAACATCAACTGGGCGAATGGACCTGCAATGCTCGATCGTTGCGAGGATTAGAGGATCGTCCGTGGATATTGGAGAAGCGTTTCGACGCAATGAACGCAGGCGCCACAAGCCAAGCGTCAGGCGAACAGCCGCGAGTAATGCAATCAGTGCCCATACGGCGAAGATTCCGGCAGCCCACGAACCGGGTAAATTCACTTCGGCATGAACGGCGCGGGCAACCGAGCCACCTACAGGGACTGCGGGAACGAACGGGATTGCGGCGATTGCGAGCAGGGCAGCAAACCAGACGGCAAAGCGGGTTCCGGAATTCTGTCGACCTACCAACCAGAGCAGCAGCCAGGCGAATGCGGCAATCAAAAGGCCTTCGGGGATGGAGTTCAGTACCCGCTCCGCGATCCATTGAGTGGAGACCAGAAAGCCCATCACAGCTTTTCGGCCTCCTTCATTTCGCTGGCCTCCAACATCTTTTTGAGCCGGTTCAACTCTTCGCGGTCGACTCCGCGCTCTTCCAGAATGTTCAACACGAGTTGTTCGTGAGAGTTCTTGAAAAAGCGACTGACCAGGTGACGAATTTCGGATCGGCGGGCATCTTCCCTTCCGACGAGAGGAGCGTAAATGTGCGCGCGACCGTCCTTAACGTGCTCGACGTAGCCCTTCTTCTCCAGGATGCGAATGATAGTTAAGACGGAGTTATAGGCCAATGCGGGGCGCTGTGGCAGGGCTTCAAGGACCTGTTGAACGGTACCCGACTGCCGCTGCCAGAGGACTTCCATGATTCGAAGCTCGGCTTCGGTCAAGGTCGCGGATGGTCGCCTGGGCACCGGTTCTGGCCTCCTAGCCGTATTAGACGCAATAATTCGGGAAAAGTAACTAAAACTTTAGTTGATATTTTAGGATTGGCTAATTGGCCCAGCGGAGAGGACCAACATCTGCGAAAAGAGCGCAGACGTGGGGCACCAAGGCGCTAGGGCATGTAGCCGGGGCGGAAGTCAGTCGGGGCTTCGCGGAGGCGGGCGGCGGCTGTCTCAGGCGATATCGCCGAGTAGTACACCTCTTTGAATGTATAGGACTTCGCCTTACTCGCAATCACCGGCAGGATTTCGATGTGCCAGTGGTAGTCCTCGTCAATCGTCTTCCAGTAGTTCAGCACCTGCGACTTGTGCAGGGTGTTGGGCGAGGTGTGAAGGACGAGGTGAAAGCTGTCAGTGATGGAGCGGATGCGGTTCAGGGTACGGCGCAGGATGGCAGCGCAGTCGCGCAGCACACCGAAGCGAGAGAGTCCGCTGCGCGCGAAATGTGCGTCATGGTGGCACGGCAGTATCCAGGTTTCAAATGGGACGCGAGGCGCGAAGGGGCAGCAGGCGACGTAGTCACCGCGCACTTCGACGATGCGTGTCTTCTGCTGGAGTTCCTGCGAAAGGATATCGCAGAAAACGCAGCGTTCTTTGCTCAGGTAGTGCTCGCGGGCGGCGCGGAGTTCATAGAGGACGCGGCGGGGAACGAAGGTCGTGGCGATGATCTGCGACGTCGGGTGGTCGAATTCCTGCCCAGCGATAGTACCGTAATCCTTGAAGACGGAGACGTACTTGAAGCGGCGATCTTTCTTGAGATCCTGGATCCGTTGCGCGCAGAGAACGAGGAACTGTTCGACTTCAGCGTCGGAGGCGACCCAGAGATGGCGGTCGTGGCGTGGGTTCTCGACGAGGACTTCGTGCGCACCGACAGATTTCATGGTGTCGTAGAGGCCAACACCGCGGCGAGTGGGATCACCCTCGACATGGTAAAGGGGAGCGGGATGCACTACCGCGCGCGCTGCCCAGGGGCCACCGTCGACCGACGGCATGGACGAGATCACCTGGGCCTGCTTGGGCGACTCGGGACAATAACGGCAGAATGGCTCACTGTGCGGCCCGGCTTCGCTATCGTCGCCGGTGACGATCCATGAGCGCGTTATGGGGTCTTTCCGCAACTCCATACGAGAATAGAAGAACACCGCCAGACGGCGGAGTCAACCCGGCGGAAAGATCAACGCGGAGGGGGCGGCGGAGATCACCGCCGCACTGACGATTTTCACATTGATGAGTGAAAGGCCCTTTATTGCTTCTGCGGGATGACGGCGACGGCATCCACCTCCAGCAGGTAGTCATTCTGGAACAATGACGCCACTCCCACCAGCGTGCTGGTAGGCGGGGCCTCCTTCTTGACATATTCATCCCTAACATCCCGCAGGATCGGCAACAGTTGCGGGTTGTAGCCCTTCACGTACCAGGTGATCTTTACGACATCGTCGAAGGTCGCACCGGCGGCGGTGAGCGCGGTTTTCAGGTTTTCGAAAACCTGCTTGGTTTGGGCGCGGAGATCGTCCTTGCCGACGAGGTGCCCTTGTTTGTCCATCGCAACCTGGCCGGAGATGAAGACCATCTTACCCGGCCGTCGTGATGACGTGCGTGTAGCCGTGCGGCGCAGCGAGACCCTTCGGATTGATGAATTCGGTTTGAGCGGCGAGTCGGAGGGAACCAAGCAGGACCAGGGCAAACAGCAGGGTCGTTTTCATGGAGATGGATTATAAAGAACGCGCGGTGAGGGCGACACGGATAGAAGTAATCAATCCGAAGGTCGATGAGTCTCTTTACGCATTAGCAATCTCGGCGTCCTCTGCGCCTAAATGATTACTCACTTTTTCCACACACACCCTCAACCCTGCGCTTGCTATACTTTCGCCGCACTCCTAAGACAATGTCCGAGCCGTCGACCCCACTCATGCGGCAGCACGCCGCGATCAAAAAAGAACATCCCAGTGCTCTGCTGTTTTTCCGGGTTGGCGATTTCTACGAGCTCTTCTTTGATGACGCTGTGGTTGCGGCGCGCGAACTGCAGATTACGCTGACGGCACGCAGCAAGGAAAAAGGCATTCATGTGCCGATGTGTGGAGTTCCCTACCACGCCGCGGAGGGCTACATCGCGCGGCTGATTCGCAAAGGATACAAGGTCGCGATTTGCGATCAGGTCGAGGATCCGAAGCTCGCGAAGAAGCTGGTGCGGCGCGAGGTGACGCGCGTGCTCACGCCGGGCACGGCAATCGACAGCCAGATGGGGTCGGAGGAAAACAATTTCCTGGCGGCCGTCGCGCGGCATGGAGACGTTGTCGGATTTGCGGCGCTGGACCTCTCGACTGGGGAGTTTCGCGCGACAGAGTTCCAAGGAGCGGACGCCGACCGGCGGATACAGGAAGAGCTACAGACGTTGCGTCCCCGTGAACTTCTGTACGCCTCTTCCCTGCCCCTGTTTCCGCAGTCGCGCCGGGCGTTGCGGTTGCCGGAGACGGAAGCGCCGACTACGGCAAAGCTGGCAAAGGACCACGTTTCCGGGAGTGCGCCGTTGACGGCGGCCGCTCCGCGCATTGCGAGTTGCGAGATTGCCCCGGGGATCAGTTGGGCGGAAACACCGCTGGAAGATTGGGTATTCGCGCCGGATTACGCGATTCCCCTGGTTGAGAATCATTTTGGGGTTCTTTCACTCGAGGGATTCGGTCTGGCGGGGCGAGCGGCGGCGGCGAGTGCGGCTGGGGCGATTCTTCATTACGCCCAAAGCACACAACGCGGTTCGCTGGTGCACATCGACCGAATCGGGTACTACGAGCGGCTGAGCTGTCTGGTGCTGGACGCGGTGACGGTGCGCAATCTCGAACTGGTTGAGCCGTTGTTCGCGGGAACCAGCGATAACGTGACGCTTTTCCGCGCGATTGATCGCACGGTGACGCCGATGGGCAAGCGACTGCTGCGGGCGTGGATGCTGCGGCCGTCGATCGATGTCGGTGAAATCAATGCGCGGCTGGATGCGGTGGAAGCCGGTGTCGGGGACATCGTTGCGCGCGAAGAGCTGCGACGGTCGATGGAGGGCATTCTCGATATCGAGCGGCTGCTGAGCCGGGTGACGCTGGAGGCGGCGAATCCGCGAGATTTGCTTGCGCTGGCGGCGTCTTTCGGAAAGCTGCCCGCGACGAGAGGGGCGCTGGCGCGGTTGAAGTCCGAACGTTTCGCAAGCCTGCATACGCTGCTGGATGATCTTGGGGACATTCGCGAGCGCATTGAACGGACGCTTGTCCCCGAACCGCCGCTGACTTTGAACGATGGCGGAGTGATTCAGCCGGGGATCGACTCCAGTCTCGACGAACTGCGCGACCTGAGCCGGAACAGCAAGCAGTACATTGCGCAGATTGAAGAACGCGAGCGGCAGCGCACGACGATCAACTCGCTGAAGGTGAAGTTCAACAATGTGTTTGGCTACCACATCGAGATCAGCAAGGCGAACCTGCACCTGGCGCCGCCGGACTATGAGCGCAAGCAGACGCTGGTCGGGGCCGAACGCTTCACTACGCCTGAGTTGAAGGAATACGAGACTAAGGTTCTCGATGCGCAGGAGAAGATTGTCGAGATTGAGCGGCGGCTGTTTGTGGAGTTGCGCGGGGCGATTGCCGCTGAGGCGAAGCGGATTCGGCAAACGGCGCTCGCGCTGGCCGAGGTCGACGTGCTCGCGGCTCTGGCGCATCTGGCGGCCATCCAAAACTATTGCAGGCCGAAGTTCGATGAGAGCGGCGATATCGAGGTGCTGGAGGGGCGGCATCCGGTGATCGAGCAGCCGGAACTGACGGGCTCGAACGACCGGTTCGTACCGAACGATCTCTATCTCAACAACAGCTCGCATTCAGTACTGGTGCTTACAGGGCCCAATATGGGCGGCAAGTCGACGTATTTGCGGCAGACGGCGCTGATTGTGCTGATGGCGCAGATGGGAGCATTCGTTCCGGCGCGTTCAGCTCGGCTCAGCATTGTGGATCGCATTTTTACCCGCATCGGGGCCGCGGATAATCTCGCGCGCGGGCGGTCGACGTTCATGGTGGAAATGACAGAGACAGCTGCAATCCTCAATACGGCGACGCGGCAGTCGCTGATTCTGCTGGACGAGATCGGGCGCGGGACGGCGACCTATGATGGGCTGGCGATCGCTTGGGCAGCTGTCGAATTCATTCACGCGCGCACCCGAGCGAAGACACTGTTCGCCACCCACTACCACGAGTTGACCGACCTCGAGACGCTGCTCGAAGGCGTGAAGAATTATCACGTCTCGGTGAAGGAAAAGGGCGGCAATGTCGTCTTCCTGCGAAAGGTGGAGAAGGGCGCGGCAGATAAGAGCTACGGCATAGAGGTCGCGAAACTGGCGGGGCTGCCGGCCGAGGTCATACAGCGCGCGCGCGAGGTGCTGGTGGAGCACGAAACGGCAGAGCAACGGGCGACGGAACATCTCTCCGGGCAGGAATCGGCGCAGCGCTCGATGCAGCTGACGATCTTCACGCCGCTGTCGAATACTCTCGTTGACCGGTTGCGGGAGACCGATCTCAACAACCTGACGCCGCTCGAAGCGCTGAATCTGCTGCACGAGTTGAAGAAGCAGGTAGATTGAAGGATCAACGCAGAGGACGCTGAGGGTTAGCGCTCCTTTGCGTTCCCTGGCTTCGTCTCTATAACTCTCTAGGTGACTACGGGTTTTAAGTTCGCTTCGGACAGGCGATAATTCATCGGCACATTGTCATGAAAAAAGCTTCGAAAGATGTTCGATCGCAAGTTGGACAACTGATCATCTGCGGTTTCGATGGTACGGAGTTCACGCCACAGCTCTGCAACCGTCTTTCGGTGATGCAGCCGGGCGGAATCATTCTTTTCAAGCGTAACCTCGTCTCTCCCGAGCAGACGCACTCGCTGTTGCGGGAATCACAGCGTGCGGTTGCGATACCCATGTTTCTGTGTGTCGATATGGAGGGGGGCGTGGTCGATCGACTCAGAGACATGATTGCGCCGGTACCGCCAGTGTCGCAGGTGGCGGCGACCGGGGTGCGAAAGCTCTATCGTGACCATGGCCGGCTTCTGGGAGCGGAGGTTCGGGCGCTGGGGTTTAACGTTGATTTTGCGCCCGTGCTCGATCTCGGACTGCCGGCTTCGAGTAAGGTTCTTAGCTCTCGAACCGTAAGCGCATCTCCAAAGGATACAATTGAGTACGCGAAAGAGCTGCTGCAAGGGTTGAAAGATTGTCATGTCCTGGGGAGCGGGAAACATTTCCCGGGGCTTGGCGGGTCGAACCTCGACTCCCACGTCGATTTGCCCACTGTGGATCGTTCGTGGAAGCAGTTGTGGGAAGAAGATCTGCTGCCCTATCGAAAGCTGAAGGCGCAAATGCCATTCGTGATGGTGGCGCATTGCGCGTATCCGGCGGTGACGAAGGACCGGGCTCCGGCGTCGATCTCCAAGAAGTGGCTGACGGATATTCTGCGGAAGAAGATTGGATACCGGGGAATCATCCTGTCGGACGATCTCGACATGGGTGGCGTCCTGGCGGCGGCGTCGATCGAGGATGCTGCGGTCGCCTGTATTCGAGCGGGTGCGGATAGCTTCCTGGTTTGTCAGAAAGAAGAATCGGTCGAGCGGGCGTATGAGGCGGTGCTGCGCGAGGCGGAGCGCGACCGGCGTTTCCGGGCAATGGTGGAGACGGCAGCGAAGCGCACTATTGCAATCAAGAAGCGCTCGCCGGCACTGAAGCGCAAGATGGCGCCAGCGCCCGCCCAAGAGACGATCGACAGATTACGGCAGAAGAACTGGACATTCACAGAAGAGGTCCGGCTGTCGGCGAATCGCCGGCTGGCCATGTGAGCGCGCGATGATCGTTGCCGGCGTGATGAGCGGAACTTCGGCGGACGGAATCGACGTTGCCCTAGTGCGGGTGATGGGTCGCGGCTTCCGGACGAGATTCGAACTGCTCTCACACAAGGCATTTCCGTATCCCTCTCCGGTGCGGCGAGCGGTGCTGGCGGCGATGGACGCGAAGTCGGCCAAGGTGGCTGACCTCGCACGGCTGAATTTTCTTCTCGCGGAACTCTATTCTGAAGCAATTCTTTCCGCGCAGCGCTCTGCCCGACTTAAATGCGAACTCGTCGGCTGTCACGGGCAGACGCTATATCACCAGGGCGATGCGCAGAATTTTCTCGGACGAAAGCTTGCGGTGACGTGGCAAACGGGAGACGGGTCGCTCATCGCCGCGCGGGTGGGTGTTCCGGTGGTTTCGGATTTCCGTCCGGCGGACATGGCTGCGGGAGGAAAAGGGGCACCGCTGGTTCCCTTCCTCGACTATGTGCTGTTTCGGCATCGGCGGCGCGGACGGATCGTGCAGAACATTGGCGGGATCGGGAATCTCACGGCGATTCCCGCACGAGCGAAACCAGAGCAGGTTGTCGCGTTCGACACGGGGCCAGGAAACATGGTCATCGATGCACTGGCGACTCGGCTTCTAAACAAGCGCTACGACGTGGATGGCAAGGCGGCTATGAAGGGCGAACCAATCGAGCGAGTGATTCACCAGGTGCTGGCGTCACCGTTCTTCTGGCAGAAGCCTCCGCGGACGGCGGGGCGAGAGCAGTTTGGGGAAGATTTCGTGACCTGGTTTCAACGGCGCTGCGGGCGGGCGGGAAAGAACGACGTCCTGGCGACTGCGACGGCGCTCACGGCGCGGACGATCGCAACCTCGGTCGAGATGGTGATGAAGCGGAACAGGTATCGCGACTTCATTGTCTCGGGCGGTGGCGCAAAGAACCCGACGTTGATGCGGATGGTCGAAGAGCAACTGGCTCCGATGAAGCTGAAGATTCAGACCAGTGCGAATGTCGGGCTCCCGGTGGACGCGAAAGAGGCGGTGGCATTTGCGTTGCTGGGGTACCAGACGTGGCGAAGGCAGCCCTCGAATATTCCGTCGGCGACAGGAGCACGGCGGGCGATGATCCTGGGCAAGGTTTCGTATGTGTGAAGGATGGGAGAAGACGGTCGTCGTGTCCGAAGGGAACCTTCCCATTCGCTTCACTCAGGGCCAGGATGACAAAGCCTTTTGCGTAATTTGCCGCCTGCTCGCGGTCTTTGTTTTAGGTCTCATTTTTCTTCTTACATCCTGCTCGAGCAAGCCTCCTGTCAACACCGCCGTCATGATCATCGAGAGCAGTCCGACGAATCTCGATCCGCGGGTTGGAACGGATGCGCAGTCGGAACGTATCGACAAGTTGATGTTCGACTCGCTGGTGCGGCGTGATGAGCATTTGAATTTGCAACCGTGGGTGGCCGAGCGCTGGGAGATTCCCGATCCGCTGACGTACATCTTTCACCTGCGGCACGACGTTGGATTTTCTGACGGGCGGCCGCTGACCTCGGCAGACGTGAAGTGGACGCTGGATTCGATCATGCGCGGGAAGATCAGGACAGCGAAGGCGGCGACATATCAGTTCATCGATCATGTCGAGGCTCCGGACCCGTACACGCTTATCATCAAGCTGAAACAGCCGTACGCGACGTTGCTTTGGAATCTTTCCGATGGCGCGTTCGGAATCGTGCCAAATGGGGCCGGGGCGGATTTCAGCCGGCACCCTATCGGCAGCGGCCCATTTCGGCTGGTGAGCATGGCGCAGGATAAGGACGTCATCGTCGAGCGCAATCCAAATTACTGGGGCACACCGGCGAAGATTCCGCGGGTGCGGTTCGTGGTGGTGCCGGATCCTACGACGCGGGCACTGGAACTTCGCAAGGGCAGCGCCGATGCGGAGATCAACGCGCTCACGCCCGATACTGTCGTGACTCTGGAGCACGACCCGGACCTGGTGACGGAGCGTGCGCCGGGAACCATATATGCGTATCTCACGATGAATCTTCGCGATCCGATCCTGAAGCATCTGCTAGTGCGGCAGGCGATTGCATATGCGCTTAATCGCGAACCGCTCATCAAGTATCTATGGCGCGACCAGGTTCGTCCGGCAGACAGCATTCTTCCGCCCCAGAGTTGGGCCTATAACGGAGACGTTGAGCATTACCCGCACGATCCGGCCAGGGCTCGGCAGTTGCTCGATGAGGCCGGTTATAAACCTGGGCCGGATGGCATTCGTTTCCATTTGACGATGAAGACGTCGACAGAGGAGTCGACGCGGCTGTTCGCGGCGGTGCTGCAGCAGCAGTTGCGGAATGTTGGGATCGCGCTCGATATTCGGAGTTATGAATTCGCGACCTTCTATGCGGACGTGGTGAAGGGGTCGTTCCAGTTGTACTCGATGCGGTGGATCGGCGGGAATCAAGATCCGGATATTTTCGAAAACGTCTTCGATAGCGCGAGCTTTGCGCCAAAGCGAGCGAACCGGAGTTACTATTCGAATCCCGAGGTGGATAAGTTGATCGCCGACGGACGCGGTACGGTGGACGAGGAAGCGCGGCGCAAAGACTATTTTGAGATTCAGCGGATCCTTGCGCACGATTTGCCGTATATCAATCTCTGGTACTTCGACAACATCCTTGTCCATTCAAAGCGGCTTAAGAACGTGAAGCTGGGGTTGCCGGGTGATTACGACTTCCTGGCGACGGCCGAGTTGGACGACGGGCACTAAGGGAGAGCCTGTGAGCCTTAGAATGACGCTGAGTTCGAATAAGGGCCGCGCCATCTTTGCGGCGGTTTGGGCGGCCGTGCTTTCGGCAGGCTGGAACTACGTTACAGCGAGCACACAACTGGAGACGTTGGTGAATCGCGGTGAGCATCTCAACTGGGCACTGGCGCTGCTGTTCAGGACCGCGGCTTACCTGGCGGTGCTGACGCTCGTGTTGTGGGTTGGGCTGGCTCTTTACCTGGCGGCGACCCGGCACCTTGAGCTGAAGAACCTGGCTCGGGGACTGGTCGTGATGATCTTTGTCGTTTTTGTGGTGCTGGGAATCGAGTCGTTTATTCGAGTCGGCCACCTCTCCCCATTTGCGGAATTTGTCTTGCGGTGGTTGCCTATGTTTGCTTCCCTGTTGGCCGGTTTTCGATTTGCGGTACCGGCGGAACCCGGAGCGCTCTTTACGCGAGCTGCGGGAAAGTCGTGAGCGAGTTCACGGTCTTCGATTCCTTGTCGTGATACCATAAACAGCTTCAGAAACGCGGAGCCACTCGTTGCGCCTGCTCTTCATTGGAGACATTTTTGGACGTCCCGGTCGGACCATTGTCCGTCACCGGGTGCAGCATCTTGTCGACGAGCACAAGATCGATCTGGTTATTGCCAACGCCGAGAATTCGGCCGGCGGATTCGGGCTCACACCGCAGATCGCCGAAGAATTTTTCGAACTTGGCATCAGCGTGCTGACGACCGGCAATCACATCTGGGACAAGCGCGAGATCATCGAGTACTTCAACTCGGCATCGAATGAACCTTACAGTCCGGCGAAGAGGGTTTTGCGCCCGGCGAACTATCCGTCGGGAACACCCGGGGTAGGACTTTACCAGGGAACGACCAAGGCCGGCGTGCCTTACGCCGTGCTGAACCTCCAGGGCCGGGTATTTATGACGGCGATTGACGACCCGTTTCATGTGGCGGATGAACTGCTGCAACAGGTCACGGCGAAGGTCATCCTGGTAGACATCCACGCCGAGGCGACCTCGGAAAAAGTCGCGATGGGGTTCTACTTGGACGGGCGCGTTACGGCGGTGGTGGGGACGCATACGCACGTGCCGACGGCCGATGAGCGCGTCTTACCAAAGGGAACGGCATATCAGACGGACGTTGGAATGACCGGCCCTTATGACAGCGTGATTGGCGTACAGAAGGAATTGATCATCAATCGATTCCTGACGAACCTTCCGGTGCGGTTCGAGGCGGCCTCGGGAGACGTGCGGTTTTGCGCGGCGCTGATTGACGCGGACGACAAGACGGGACGTGCGCGATCGATCCAGCGAATCATGGTTACCGACACGGCCTGACTCTGACGCACTTCGGGCGCATCTCACTTAGACAATGAGTACCAGCAAAATTAATTCGCGGCAGACGGTTCGCGAGGCGCCATGGCTTGCCTATGACGCGTACGTTTTCGACATCGATGGGACCCTGCTGAACAGTCGCGACCTGGTGCACTATCGCGCTTTCCAGGCGGCCTTATTGGAGGTCTACGGATGCAAACGGGACGTCAGTGAAGTTCCGGTGCATGGAAATACCGACATCGGAATTCTCAGGGCAACGGTGCAACTCGGCGGGATTGACGAAGAAACATTCGAGCGGCGAGTGCCCGAGGCCCTGACGGTGATGCGTCGCAGTGCACATGCCAATACGATGGACTTCCGCATTGAGGTCTGCCCAGCGATTCCGCGGGTACTGGAGACATTGCGGCGGCGGGAGAAACTGCTGGGCGTGGCGACGGGAAACCTGGCCGAAATTGGATGGCCGAAGCTGGCCGCGGGGGAATTAAAGCAATACTTTAACTTTGGATCGTTTAGCGACCGTTCTCCCTTGCCGGCGGTGGCCGATAAACCTTGGTACGAGCAGCGGGCTGAAATCTTCGCCAATGCAGTTGCCGAGGCGCGACGTCGATTGGGAGCGGCCGCGACGGTATGCTTTGTCGGCGATACCCCGACCGATGTTTCGGCGGCCAAGGCCAATGGCTGCCCGATTATCGCCGTAGCAACGGGAATCTACTCTCTGGAGCAACTGTCGAAACTGGAGCCTGAATTCAGCGTTCTCTGCTGCGCGGACCTGTTCACTGCCTGAGTTCGGAATCCTACTTTCCACCTGCTCTTCGCTGTAGAATCTTTCCACCAATGCGGAAAAGCCTCCTGGCAGTTCTCTTGTTTGCAGTGACCGTGTGGGCGCAATCGTCACAACCAGTGGCGACAGTGCCGACGGCTGCGTCTGCGCATGACAGGAAACTGGCAGCCAGGGAGTTCAAGGAAGGCGTCAACAACAAAAAGGATGGGCACAACGATGAAGCATTCCGGCATTTCAAGCGGGCGGCTGAATTGGATCCGCGCAACATTGATTACCTGACCGCGCGCGAGGTGCTGCGGCAGATTGTTGTTTATGACGACATCCAGCGAGGCAATGCGGCGCTGCTTGCGAAGAATCAGATCCAGGCTATGGGCGCGTTTCGGTCGGCGCTCGACCTTGACCCGAGCAACGAGTTCGCAAGGCAACGGCTGCGCGATTCCCTTCCCGACCTGCCGCAGGTGGAACATTCCGATAAGATCGATTCGTTTTCGGGGTCGCACGAAATCCATCTACAGCCCAATCCTGGGGTACATACATTTAAGTTTCGCGGAAGCTCGCGGCAGATTCTCGAACAGGTTGCGCAGGCGTATGGCCTGACGCCGATCATCGATCAGTCCGTCAAAAACGCGAACGTCCGCTTTGAGGTCGGGGATGTTGACTGGCCGACGGCGGCCTCGCTGATGGCGAAGATGTGCAAGGTGTTCTGGATTGCGCTGTCGCCAAAGCAGGTAATGTTCATCAACGACGACCCGCAGAACCGGCGCGATTTCCAGCGAATGTCGCTGCGCACTTTCTACATTCCGAACGTGAGCACGACGCAGGAGCTGAACGAAGTTGCGCAAACGCTGCGGGTGCTCTTCGACATTCGATACCTGACGCTACAACCGGCGAGTAACAGCATCGTGGTACGCGCGCCGCAGCCGGTGATGGATGCCGCGACGAAATTCCTGGACGAGCTTTCAACCGGGCGGCCGCAGGTTCTCCTCGATGTGAAGGCGTACCAAGTTTCGCGCACAGCGGCCCAGCAGATCGGGACCGATTTCCCGAATGACTTCACGGCATTCAACGTTCCGACAGAAGCGCAGAAACTGCTCGGGAACCAGAGCGTGCAGGACATCATCAACCAGTTGATCTCGTCAGGGCAGATCAACCAGGCGACAAGTACCGCAATAGCGGCGCTTATCGCACAGGGGCTCAGCGGCCAGAATTCAATTTTCTCGCAGCCGTTTCTACTTTTTGGCGGCGGCACTACGCTGAGCGCCCTTACGCTGCCGGGCACGACATTTCACTTGAATCTGAACACCAGCCAACTTCGCCTGCTGCAACACGTGACCTTGCACGCAGCGCACGACGACACCGCAGACTTCAGGATTGGGACACGGTATCCCATCGTCAATGCGAGCTACGCGCCAATCTATAGCAGTTCGGCGATTAACAAAGTGCTGCAGAACGAGACATATATTCCCCCGGTTCCATCGTTCACCTACGAAGACCTGGGAATTCTGCTAAAGACGAAGCCGCAGGTCCGCCAGAACGATGTCGCCCTGGATTTCAATCTCGAAATACGGTCGCTGGGATCGACAAGCGTAAATGGAATCCCGATCATCAATAACCGTGAGTACAAGGGATTCATTTCGGCCCGGGATGGGGAACCGATTGTGGTCGCCGGGCTGCTTACGAGTTCAGAACAAAAAAACCTGACCGGACTGCCGCTGCTGTCGCGCATCCCTGGGCTGGGAAAACTCTTCAGTACTGAAAGTACTTCTTCAGAAAATACCGAACTGTTGATCGTAGTCACGCCACATATCATTCGCGCGAAAGAGCGATTGTCCCGGACGATCGTTCTGCCGACAACGGCGCCGAAATAGCGCACCACTGGCGGATCATCGCTCGGTTTCGGCCAACAACTCTTTCAGATATTCCTGCCAGACAGCGGCGTCGGTGTGTGTACCGTGGCCGTGGGTTTTATCAGAGATGGGCAGGAGGACAAATTTTCCTTTCTTGATCTTCTTCACCTCCTGCTCGGCGATTCCCAGTTCGGGCGGGTTGATGAAGTCATCGGCCGAGTTGATCCACATTAGCGGCGCAACGATCTTGTCGAGGTCTGGAGAGGGATCGTAGTTGCGGGAAGAGTCGACGGCATAGAGAAAGTCATTGGCGTCGAGCGTGGGGATAACTCGTTGGTAGAACTTTTCGAGGTACTGGTCGGCTTGATCGCGAGTCGGCAGGTTCTTTTGCATGACGCGGGGAGCGCTTCCGGCGATGAGCAGGAAATCGGCGGCAAGCTGCAGTCCTGCGCGAGGCTCAGTGGTGTAGTCGCCGTCTTTCCATTCGGGATCGGAGCGGATGCCGTCGATGGTCATTTGTCGCCATATCCTGTTTCGCCCGGCAATCTGCACGGGAAGACAGGCTAACGGCATGAGCGCATCCATGAATTCCGGATACGTCTCACCCCAGACAAAAGAGTGCATGCAACCCATGGAGGTGCCCATAACGAGCCGGAGATGGTTGACACCAAGGCCGTCGACAAGCAGGTCGTGCTGAGCTTTTACCATGTCGTCGTAATCGTAGCGCGGGAAATGCGCATGCATGCCATCGCTCGGCTTGCTTGATTTTCCGTGCCCGATGTTGTCGACGAGGATGACGTAGTAGCGACTTACGTCGAGAAGCTGTCCGGGGCCGAAGAGCACGCCTGCGAAGATCGTATTCAGAAACTGGCGGCCGGAGCCGGTAGTACCGTGGAGGATCAGAACAGCGTTCTTGGTCTTGCCTTCAGAATCCTTGACCGGCTTCCCGAGAGCGTAATAGTGAATTCGCAAGTTGGGAAGGGTTTCTCCGGACTGGAAGTGAAAGTTATGAAGTGTGAATTCACCTTCTGTTGGTTTTGGAACCGCCGGCTGCTGCGCAAGCGCGGTAAGCGCGAAAAGCAGGAAGACAAAAACGGCGCAAAATCGAACGGAATGCTTCATCCGAACGCTCCTAAGTACATAGTAATGCCGGGCGCACCGCAGCAGCTGCCCTAATGGAAGGGCGATAGCTGGCGACCGCGGATGCTCCAATGAAAAATATCGGTGTGCGACTTCGAAGTTAGCTATATCAGTTCTCTTCCCGCGGTCGCATGTTGCCATTGCGGAGATAGCGGTTGTGCCATCCCAGCGATTCCGTCAACAGATGCGGCGTGTGCTTTCCGTAGGACAGGCGCTCTGCACGATTCAGGTAATCGACGAGCAAAAACTTATAGTCCGGATGGGCGCACTTTTCGATAATCAGGTGAGCGCGCTGGCGTGGGGAGAGCCCTCGGAGATCGGCCAGGCCTTGCTCGGTTACGATAACTTGCACGTCGTGCTCAGTGTGGTCTACGTGAGAGACCATCGGAACGATGGTGGAGATACTTCCCTTCTGCGCCATCGACGGAGCCATGAAGATCGAGAGGTACCCGTTGCGAGCAAAGTCGCCCGAGCCGCCAATGCCGTTCTGGATGCGCGATCCCATCACATGGGTCGAGTTAACATTGCCGTAAATGTCGGCTTCGATCATGGCATTCATGGCGATCACGCCGAGGCGGCGAATGATCTCGGGATGATTGGAGATCTCCTGCGGGCGCAACACGATGCGATCGCGGTAATCGGCCATATTGGCATTCACTTCCAACAGCATCTCGGGGCTGAGTGAGAACGCGGTCGCCGAAGCGGAGGTGAGTTTGCCGGACTTCAGGAGGCGAATCATTCCATCCTGAATGACTTCCGTGTATGAGGTCAGGTTTTCAAACGGACCTTCCTCGAGACCGAAGAGGACGGCATTGGCGATGTTGCCGACGCCGGATTGCAGCGGAAGAAGATTCTCCGGCATGCGACCTTTCTTCACTTCCCAGCTGAGGAATTCGAGGATGTGTCCGGCAATCTTCTTCGACGCCTCATCGGGAGCTTTAAACGGGCTGTTGCGGTCGGGAGAATTGGTGAGCACAACGCCGACGATCTTGTCGGGCGAAACCTCCAGGTATGGAGAGCCGATGCGCTGTCCGGGGTGCACGAGTGGAATGGGTCCACGATTCGGCGGCAGTTGCAGACCGTAGTAGATGTCGTGCATGCCCTCCAGAGCCTCGGGTTGCCACGAATTGACTTCGAGGATGACACGCTCGGCCTGCTGGATCCATGTCTTGTTGTTGCCGATCGACGAACTCGGCAGGAGCAGGCCTGTTTCCAGGATTGCGGCGACTTCGATCAATGCGACGTCGAGTTTGCCAAGGAATCCGTAATCAACGAATTGCGCAACGTGGCTGAGATGGATATCCATATACTCCATCTCGCCGGCGTTGATGCGCTTGCGGGTTTCCGGATCTGACTGGTACGGGAGGCGGAGATGCACGCCACCGGCCATCGCAAGTGCTCCATCGAGTTCAGGCCCCGTGGAGGCTCCGGTGAAGACGCTGACTTGGAATTTCTGGCCTCGGAAATTGGCATCGGCCATACGGCGTGCCAGAGCGACCGGGACTTCTTTTGGATAGCCTGAGCCAGTAAAGCCACTCATACCGATCTGGTCGCCGGAGCGAATGAGCGCCGCGGCTTCATCAGCAGACATGATCTTCTGAGCCAAGGTGGGGTTCAACACACGGGTGGGGGTCTGGATGGCTTCAGCCATGAAACGGCCTCGCGATAAAAGATGGGTGACAGGATAACGAGGCCCTGAACAGGCGGTCTGTGAGGCACGTCACTTAGTGAACGAAAAGGATTAGGGAAGAAAGCCGCGAAGGACGCGGAGTAGAAAGCAAAAGCGGCACATGGAGAGAGTCTAACGGTGATATTTGACGGGTTCCGGGCCCTTCTCCAACTGCTCGCGGTTCCAGATGGCGCCCTCGCGCGAGTAGGCGGCGAGTTCAAAATCCTGGGTGAGTTCGAGCGCGTCGGTGGGACAGGCGTCTTCGCAGAGGCCGCAAAACATGCAGCGCGAGAGGTCGTAAGTGAAGTGGGTTAGCTCTTTGCGGCGGGTGACGGGGTTGCGCTCACTGCCTACGACGATGAGGTTCTCGGGGCAGGCCAGGGCGCAGAGGTCGCAGGCGATGCACATCGATTCTTCATTGTCAGGATTGACGTTGAGACGTGGCGCGCCACGGTATCGCTCGGCCACTTGCGGCCGCTGGAGCGGATACTGCTCGGTGATGACTTCCTTGGGAGCCTGGTAGCGGAAGGTCACGCCCAAGCCCTTAATCAAGTCCACGAACAGCATCTTGCGAACGATTCCGGAAAGCGCCATGGTCCTCACCCGAGTGGGTGCAGCATAACACCACATTCGCCGCAATGAAAGAACGCTGCCCGAAGGCAGCGTCCCAAGGTGAAAGTATCGGTTATTTACGGCCGCGAATGCGGGCGAGCAGTCCGCCACCCATTAGCGATCCCATGCCCAGGAGGCCCAGGAACGGCAGCGGAGAAGCAGTCTGCGGCAGCTTTTTCTGCGCGGCCTCGGTGCTGGCCTGGCCATTGTTCTCGGCCGCAGCGGCCTGGTCCGCAGCGTTGGCATTCTGATCGGAGCTTACCGCGCTGTTGCTGGCGGCATTCTGGTCAGAGGTGGTTGCAGCGGCACCAGTCTGGTCGGACTGGGTCGCAGTGCTGTTGTCGCTCATGCTCTGAGGCGGCGTTGCCGTGCTCGGATTGGTGTCCGAGGGAGTCGTGCTGGTTGCAGGATTCTGCTCGGTAGCATTCTGGTTCTGAGTTGCGTTCTGGTCGGGGCTTACCGGCTGAGAATACGACGGAGCTGCGGTGGCGTTGGGCTCGGTCGTGGTAGTTGTGGTTGACTGAGTGGTCGTTGTGCTGCTCGACGGTGGATTGCTCTCGGGCGTGGTAGCGGTGCTGCTCGGAGTCTGGCTGGTTACCGGAGTCTGCACCGACTGTCCGGGAGCTGATTCCGTGCCGTTCTGCATAGTCGAGCTCTGCGTCGCCGACTGATCACTCATTGAGTTGGTCGAAGTTGCAGACTGTGCGCCCACCTGGTCAGTGCTGGACGGAGTGGTGGTGGAGGCCATGCCCGGATTTGCCGAGCTGCTGCCGTTCTGGCTGCAGGTCGACGAAACCGTCTGGACGCTCTGCAGAGCGATGGTGCTGTTGTTCATGCTCGAGCTGTTGCCTGTGGTGGCATTACCGGAACCAGTTTCGCTCGATGCAGAAGCGGGAGTTACCTGCCCGGTGACTGCAACCGTCTGGTTCACGTGATCTTTCAACTGCGAAGTATCCCCGGTGATGTTATAGGTCTGTCCGTTTGCGGAAATCGTGTACTGGTCACCCGACTGGCTAAGGCAACCCTGGATGGTCTGCGAACCCGATTCGGAACCCATGGCGGAACTACTCTGGGAACTTTGCTGATCGGTGCTGCTCGGTGTCTGAGACTGCTGATCAGTGCTCGGGGTCGTTGTCGAAGGCGATGCAGGCTGCTGTTGCTGCTGAGTCTGCGTCGCGTTCGGGTCCTGGGTGTTAGCCGTGCCGGAGGAGGGTGACTGGTCCTGTGCGATAGCCATAGTTGCGGCCAACAGGAATGTCGCCGATGTTACAAATACTGCTTTCTTCATGCTGCTTCCTCCAATTGATCCTGCCCGGTAGGGCGTTCGATTTGACAATCTGCGGCCCAACCCCCGGCGGTAGGGATCAGGGGTGGACTAGTGTTTAGAGATTAGTTAATAGCGCGGGGTTTGCCCCAAAAATGCCATGCCAATCCCCGGGCCCGCTACAATGAAAGTGTCCTGCGTCCACGATGAACACGCCTCACACCGACGAATTCTGGATGGAAGAAGCCCTGCGGGAGGCCCAGCGTGCCGAGGCCGCCGGAGAGGTTCCGGTTGGCGCCGTCATCGTTACGGACGGCAGGATCGTTGGGCGCGGCAGCAACCGGCCTATCACTTCAAACGACCCCACGGCCCATGCGGAGATCCTGGCGCTGCGAGAGGCCGGGCAGAGACTTGGGAACTATCGCCTGACGGGGTGCAATCTCTACGTCACAGTTGAGCCCTGCGCGATGTGCGCGGGAGCCATCGTGCATGCCCGGATAGGAAGGCTCGTTTATGGCGCGGAGGATCCCAAGGCAGGTGCGGTGACTTCGACAATGGAGGTGCTGGACAATCCTGCCCTAAATCACCGTGTGGAAGTCGTCTCAGGGGTGCTGGCAGGCCGTTGCATGGAGCAGGTGCAGAGATTTTTTCGGGAGCGACGCGGGCGGTAAAGTGCTGGATAATAGGTACTTAGCTAATTCCCGACGGACGCCTGGTGATAGCCAGCCATATCGCAATCGGCTAACTGCCAATTTTGGGGCCTTAACCGAATGCTAAGGCCGAATACTGAGATCGAGTATACCCTTGAAATTTCGTGTCCCGAACGTGCCACCCCGGGCTAAAGTTCTGGTATCATATGTTTGTACGTAGGGAATACGGTCGTACAGCAGCTTCTCGCTTACCAAGCTAGTTCCTGCAACAGTCCTTCCGATTCACTCTCGTAACAAAGATCAACAAAAAAGGAACAAACAGTAACATGGAACAAGGAACTGTAAAGTGGTTCAACGACGCTAAGGGTTTTGGTTTTATCAGCCGCCAGAATGGCGAGGACGTTTTCGTCCATTTCTCCGCCATCCAGGCGAACGGATTCCGCAGCCTCCAGGAAGGTCAGGCGGTTCAGTTCAACGTCGTAAAGGGACCCAAGGGCTGGCAGGCTGAGAACGTTCAGCCTCTCTAAGCTGTAAGCGATTTGAAGCAACTCAAGTTTAAACTGGGCGGACCTGAAAGGGTCCGCCTTTCGCTTGGCACAAGCGTTGTACTCACAAAGGTCGGCGGCTAGTCTTGGACGGAGTCTCGGAATCGTGCTTTGGATGTGGCTCGATCTCGCGCATGGTGTGCAGCACGATGAAGATCAGGGCGGTTGCCAGGCCCGCCAACAGATAGCGTCCCAAGCCGACGGTTAGTCCGATCCCGGTTGTGATCCAGATGCTGGCCGCCGTTGTCAGGCCTCGAATCCGGCCTGTAGAGCGGTCCACGAAAATGATCCCAGCGCCGAGAAACCCGATACCAATGATTACGCCCTGGATGACCCTGGTCGGGTCAAAATGGATTCCGGATTCATTGAGGGAAGGTGTCGATCGCAAGGCCCACGAGAGCGATGAACAGGGCGGCACCGGCTCCTACCAGCATGTGAGTTCGCAGCCCGGCGGAGCGTCCCTGCCTCTCGCGCTCCCACCCAATGGCTCCAGACAAAACGGCAGCAATGATGAGCCGAGCTGTTATCCCGAGATCCTGGTTCCAGTGCGCGAACAAACCGCCCAGTGCGTTTTCCACAATTAACACGGATGCAACAGGGCGGCTCCGTGCCGCAGCGTCCCTAACTGAAGTAAAATGTCCCACCTGTCGCCGACCACTTCACCCATCGAAACTCAACGTCATTTCCGAATTCAAGGAGTGAACTTCATGGCAAAAGTGAAACCAATTCCCGAGGGCTATCACAGCGTAACGCCGTACCTGATCGTGAATGGCGCGGCTAAAGCGATCGACTTCTACAAGAAAGCGTTTGGAGCACAGGAACTGTTCCGTATGGAGGGCCCGGGCGGAAAAATCATGCACGCGGAAATTAAGATTGGCGACTCGCCGGTGATGCTTGCCGACGCGTTCCCGGAGCGGGGGTACAGCGCACCGCCGCCGGATGGCGCTACGCCGGTCGGCCTGATGATCTACGTGGAGGATGTGGACAAGGTGGCGGCGCAAGCACTCGCAGCCGGAATCAAGACGGAACGCCCAGTCGAAGACCAGTTCTATGGCGATCGCACGGGCACGTTCCTCGATCCGTTCGGGCATCGCTGGACGATCTCGACTCACAAGGAAGAAGTCACAAAACAGGAGATGGAGCGGCGGATGGCGACGATGGCGAAAACGGCGTGAGCGAAAGCCATTGACGAATGACGAATGTCGGATTGACGAATGAGCTGCTTGTTTCTTGCTTTTTATTCTTCTTCTTGACGTTCGTCATTCGACATTTTAGCGGTGTCGAGATTGGCGCTCGTCGTAGCGCGCACAGGCAGGAGTTTGCTAAACTGAAAAACAGGACCAGCAGCTTCCTCTGCGGAGAGGTGCGTGAGCTGGTTGAAACGATCCGCCTCGAAAGCGGACATACCTTAACGGGTATCGGGGGTTCGAATCCCTCCCTCTCCGCCAGAAAAATATTTCCGCTGTAGCTCCTATCACCGAGCATCAAGACGCGCAAAACTTGGATGAGTTATTGCGTGTTCCTGTGCTGCTGCATCTTTAACGACATTACAAGCGCTTCTCGAATACCGCTGACGTCTTCACCATCGTGTAGTCTTCGCGAAGATAGAATCGATGCGCGTCGGCGCGAATAGCATTGGAGCGCACCAGCACCTTCTTCACAGCGCGCGAGGCGGCCCATCGTTCCCCCGCGGCAACCAGTTCCCTGCCAATTCCGTTGCTGCGAACCGATTCCGCGACGACAAGTCCGCCGATCTCACAGTAGGCGCCGGACTGCAGATGGAAGACAATCCCGACGTCGATCCAGCCGACAACTTGGCTGTCCTCGATACAAGCCACAAGAACGCCGTGGCCGGGATCATCAGTAACATGCCGCAGTCGGCGCTCCATCTCGTCGGCGGGAACGGGGTAACCGAGCTGTGCGCTGAGCTGCGCGATACTTTCGGCATCCGAAAGCCTGCACTCGCGGATCTGCACCGAGCAAGACTGCATTCCATATCCCTCGATCAGTATGCCTGGAATATCTATCCGTACGCCTCACGGGACCTTAGGCCACAAAATATTTTGCCATTGGATGGTGCACGACTATCGCGCTCGTGCTCTGCTCTGGTTCTAACAGGAACCCGGTTGTCAGTCGCACGCCGATTGCCTCTTCAGGCTTGAGCAGCGCGAATAGTTTCGTCTGGTCTTCGAGGTTCGGGCACGCCGGGTAGCCGAACGAGTATCGCGAGCCACGATACTTCTGGTGGAAGAGATCGCTGGTGCGCTCGGCATCCTCATTTCCTATACCCATCTCTTCGCGAACAACCTTGTGCATGTACTCGGCGAGCGCTTCGGCGGTTTCCACGCTGAGGCCATGCAGGTATAAATACTTCGTATACTCGCCGCCTTCGAAAAGCTTTTGGGTTTCGTGTGAGGCTCGCTCGCCGATTGTAACTACGGACAGGCCGAGGACGTCCAGGCGGCCAGAGGATTTCGGAAGGAAAAAGTCAGAAATGCAGAGTTTGCGGCCTTCGCGCTGGCGTGGGAAGGTGAAGCGCTGAATCTCTTTCAAACCGGCGGGTGCCTGCGATCCGGCGCGCAAGCCCTGCACCGGTTCGTAGACAATGATGTCGTTGCCTCCACTTTGGCACGGGAAGAAGCCATACACGACCTTCGGCTCAAACCAACCCTCGCGCATCACTTCTTCTTCGAGGCCATTCAGGATGGGGCGGTACTTCTCCTCAACAATGCGGCCATAATCCTGCTGCGAAGCCGTCTTGAGCTGCCACTGATTCTTGAACAAGGCGGTTTCGTTGATGTACTGGAAGAGCGTGCGCAAATCGAAATCGCGGCGCACGCGCACACCCCAGAACGGTGGCTGAGGAATGTCGGGCGCCGGGTGAACGACCGCGCTCGGAGTCGTGTCCGTGTTCTCGCCGGTAGCCACAGCGGCTCGTGCGAATTCCTTTACCACTCTTCCCTGTTCGACTGCCGCGGCTCGCTCCTCGCCTACGAGCGACTCCATGTAATGCAGCCCGCTGAAGGCGTCGTCAGCGTAGAAGACCGCCGATGAGTACTCCCGCCGGAGATCGTCCTCGACGTACTTGCGCGTCAAAGCAGCTCCTCCGCAGATAACCGGGAAGTCGAGCTTTTTCAATTCCAGGTCCTGGATGACATATTTCATCTCGAGCGTCGATTTCACGAGCAGACCGCTCAACCCAATCGCGTCGGCTTTGTGCTCGATGGCGGCATCGATTATGGTGTTGGCCGGCTGCTTGATGCCGAGGTTCACGACCTTGTAGCCGTTGTTGCTCAGAATGATGTCGACGAGGTTTTTGCCGATGTCGTGCACGTCACCTTTTACGGTGGCGAGAACGAGCGTTCCCTTCTGCGACCCTTCGACTTTTTCCATCTTGGGCTCGAGATAGGCAACGGCGGCTTTCATAACGCCAGCGGAATCGAGGACGGAAGGCAACTGCATCTTGCGCGCGCCGAAGAGGTCACCCACCGTGCGCATCCCGTCAAGCAGGACGTTGTTGATCAGTTCCAGCGGCGAATAGTTCACGAGAGCATCTTCGAGTAACTGAGCAAGCGACTGCTTCCGGGCGCCGTCGCCGATCGTCTTTTCGCCCTGGATGATGCAGAATTTCAGCTTGTCTTCGACGGAGAGTAAGTCAACGTGCGCCGTCTGAGCGACCTGCTGCTGCCCTTTCATCTTGTCGAAGTGGCCCATGTAGATTTGCAGCGGATCGCCGTTCGCGCGGTCGGCGAAGATGAGCTTGCGCGCGAGTTCAACTTCGGCGTCGGGAATCTTGTAGAGCGGGTAGATCTTGCTGTAGTTGACGATGGCGATGTCGAGGCCGCGCTCGACCGCTTCGTGCATAAAGACCGAATTCAACACGCGACGCGCATAAGCGTTCAGGCCGAAGGAGATGTTGCTGACGCCAAGAACCGTCTTGCACTCGGGTAGTTCCTTCTTGATACACCGAATTGCTTCGAGGGTTTCGATTCCCGCGGTGCGATAGTCTTCCTGGCCGGTCGAGATCGGGAGCGTCAGCGCGTCGAAGATCAGGTCCTGCGGGCGAATGCCGTACTTGTTTACGGCGAGATCGAAGATGCGTTTGGCGATCGCGAGTTTCTTCTCAGCGGTGAGGGCCATGCCGTCTTCGTCGATGGTGAGCGCGATGACCGCCGCGCCGTACTTCTTCGCCATCGGCAGAACGATGCTGGTGCGTTTTTCGCCGTCTTCCAGGTTGATGGAGTTGATGATCGGCTTGCCGGGGATACGCTTGAGAGCCTCTTCCACTACATCGGCTTCAGTCGAGTCGACGAGGATCGGCGCGGGTACGCGCGTTGCGATTTTCTCCAGCACCGAGGACATGTAAGCCTTTTCGTCCTCGCCGACGACGGCGCAGCAGAGGTCGAGCATGTGCGAGCCTTCGCTGACCAGTTTTTTTGCAAGCGTCAGAATGCCGTCATAGTTGCCCGAGCGCACGAGATTGCGGAAGTTCTCGAGGCGAGTCGTCGTGTTCATCTCTTCTGCGACGATGAGCGGCTTTGGCTCAAGGTCGAGCGGGACGGAACTGTAGGCGCTCGCTGCGGAAGCGTTGAGTTTCACATCGCGACCCGCTGGTTCAATGCCACTTACTGCCTCAACCACTGCTTTAAGGTGCTCAGGCGTGGTGCCGCAGCAGCCACCAACAATGCGAACACCGTAGTCCTGCACGAAGTGTTTGTGATAATTCGCAAGGTCTTGCGGTTGAAGCTTGTAGACGGCACGGCCGCCTTCGTTTTGCGGTAGGCCGGCGTTGGGTAGAACCGAAACGTGCTTCGGGGAGTTGACGCTCAGGTAGCGGACGGCGTCGTTCATCTCGGCCGGTCCGGTAGCACAATTCAGTCCGATTGCGTCGACGTCGAACACTTCGAGGGTGGTCAGAGCAGCGCCGATTTCGGTACCGAGGAGCATGGTCCCAGTGGCCTCAAGCGTTACTTGAACTTGTATCGGGACCTCTTTCCCTGTCCGCTTGCGGCCCTCGAAAGCCGCAACAAGCGCTGCCTTGGTTTGCAGGATGTCCTGTGATGTTTCGATGAGCAGCACGTCGACCCCGCCCTCGATCAGCGCCAGGACCTGTTCGAGATACGCTGCGGACATGTTGTCGAAACTGATGTGTCCTAGCGAGGGCAGCTTGGTCGTTGGGCCAATGGAACCGGCGACGTAGCGCGGGCGGTCGGGCGTCGAAAAATCGGTGGCGACTTTCTTTGCCAGTTTGGCCGCGGCGAGGTTCAGTTCGGCAACTTTGTCCTCGAGTTGATATTCGGCGAGGACAATTCGCGTCGATCCGAAAGTATTCGTTTCGACGACATCGCAGCCGACTGTGAAGAATGCGGAGTGAATGTCGCTGATGATGTCGGGGCGGCTGAGGACGAGGAGTTCATTGCAGCCCTCTTTGCCCCAGAAATCGTCGGGGGAGGGATTACGAAACTGAATGTTGGTGCCCATCGCGCCGTCATAAATGACGACCCGTTCGGCCACGCTCTCGAGGAAGCTCTTCACCGGGAAAACGCACCTCCGTGCCGCGCTCACACTGGCTGCAGCCGGAATTGAGATAGTTTGATTTTACAGGGCGGGAGTGGAGTTCGGGAAATGACGGATGAGGTGCGCGGTGCAAGAGAACCGCGAACCGCGGATTTTCGCAGATGGACGCGGATAGAAACAAATACACCGAAAGCTCTAAGTTTTGATCCGCGAGAATCCGCGTAATCCGCGTTTGGCTTTGTTTCCTCCCTTGAACTTTGTGTCTTAGCGGTGTTCCTGCTCGAACTTTTCGACGTCCATGACGTTGAAGCGCTGGTTGTTGCCGAGGTGCGCAGGGGCATTCGACAGCAATTGCTCCTTGCGATAGATCAGGTTCGTGGCATTCATCGTTGCCAGTTCGAAACCGTGGCCGTGGGTTATTGCGTCGGTCGGGCAGGCCTCGACGCAGTAGCCGCAGAAGATGCAGCGGTTGTAGTCGATGTTGTAGACCTTCGCATACCGCTCCGACGACGAAATCCGCTGCTCCTCGGTGTTCTCTGCCGCTTCGATATAAATACAGTTTGCCGGGCAGGCTGCCGCGCACAAAAAGCAGGCCACACATTTTTCCAGGCCGTTCTCATCGCGCTGCAAGACATGTCCACCGCGGAAGCGCTGCTCAAAAATGGCTCCCCGCATCGGGCCCTTGCCGTCGGGATAATTCTCAACTGTTGTGGGTTGCAGCATCTCCCCGAAGGTGATGCTCATCCCCTTGGCAATCGCCGCGATATTGCGCACAACCGACATAGCCCCAGTATACGATGGATGCCTGGAGGCGACCACCCAT